>CAYFLO010000120.1:0-5426 GCA_964343995.1 uncultured Bifidobacteriaceae bacterium | reverse complement strand
AGGCGGCGACTGCCCGCTGCTGCGATGCAGCGATATCGGGCGGAGCCGTGGCGATTTCGATGTCGAGTCCGGTCGTGCGTAGGACGCGCGTGATGAGCTCGACGGGGCCTTCTCCGGCATGACGCCGCAGGTCGTGGATCTCACGTCCGAGCCGCACGAGCCGCTCGTGCCCTTGCGGGGAGTAGGCGCTCGGATCGCCCAGGTCGTCGACCGCGTCGATGAGGCTGACCAGGTCGGCATCGTCGATGCCCTGCACGGCCTGGTCGAGGGCCTGCGCGAGAGTCTCCTGCTCGCCGCGGCCGCCGGACTCGGCCAGGTGGGCCGCGCGGCGCCCCAGGGCGGCCAGATCGCGAGCACCGATCTGCCAGCGGCGCCCCGCGGCGATGCGCACGAACGCGGCATTGGAGGTGGGGTCGTGCAGGAGTTCGAGGATTGCCCGCAGGTCGACGACGGCCGGCTGGGCGAGGAGGGCCGCCGCACCGATGTGCTCGGTGGGGATACCGCGCGCGTGCAGAGCCCGATCGATGAGGGCGAGGTCGTCGCCGCGCGAGCCCAGCACCGCGATCTGCGACCATGCCGCTCCCCCCGCATGGGTGCGCTCGATCTCGTCGACGACGAACGTGACTTCATCAGCGACGGTGGCGAAGAGCGCCACGCTCACGTGCCCGGGGCCGCGGTCGTCGGTGGGCTCGAGCTCGCCGACCCCGGCGTGCTCGGTGCGCAGGGGCTGCGCCGCCGCGTTGGCCGCATGCAGGATCGCCGGGCCCGAGCGGCGGTTCTGCAGCAGCGGGTAGATCGTGGCCGGGCGGCCGCCGGAGATCGGGAAGTGCGCAGGGAAGTCGGTGATGTTGCGCACGCTTGCCGCGCGCCATCCGTAGATCGCCTGGAACGGATCGCCGACGGCGAGCACGGGATGCCCGTCGCCAAAGAGTGCCTGCATGAGCCGACGCTGAGCGATGGAGGTGTCCTGATACTCGTCCAGGAGTACGACTCGGTAGCGCTCGCGCAGCTGCGCGACCACCTCGGGCTGGGCGAGAGCGAGGTCGAGGGCGAGCCGAGTCTGGTCGGAGAAGTCGCTCACGTGCGCGCCGAGCTTGAGGGCGCGCCACTCATCGACCAGGCGCGACAGCAGGATGCGCTTCTGCGCCGTCTCGCGCAGGTCGTACCAGGACTTCTGCCGCTTTTCGGTGCGGGACTCCAGCATCGAGATGAGTCGTTCATCATCGGCGCGCAGCTGCGCGGGGGTAATGCCCATCTCAGCTAGGCGCCCGTCGAGATCGAGGAGGTCGCGGGTGACTTGCACCGGCCCGCGTCCGAGCTCGCCCAGCGGCAGGCTGGTGCGCTGGACCAGGCGGAATGCCCGCTGGTGCGCGGCGCCGTCGGTGAGCATCGCCGCTCCGGGCTCGATGCCCAGCCGGATGCCCTGCTCGGACAGCACCTGCGCGGCGAACGCGTGGTAGGTGAGCACCGTGGGCTCGACCGACGGCAGATCGTCGTGCTGATCCGGCATCAGCCCCTGCTTCTGGAGCGCGTGCAGGCTGCTGCGAATGCTGGTCAGCAGCCGCCCGGTGGCCTTGCGAGTGAAGGTCAGGCCGAGCACCTCGTGCGGCTGCGCATAGCCGCTGCCCACGAGCCAGGCCACGCGCGCGGCCATGCACGTGGTCTTGCCTGAGCCCGCGCCGGCGATGATGACGGCAGGGGCGACGGGGCCGGACACCGCATCCCACTGCGCCGGCGTGAGCGGGAAGCCGAGCACGTCGGTCATCTGCGCCGGGGTGAGGTCGTGTGCAGGGGCACGTTCAGTACCGGGAAGGTCGGCGGACGGCGTCACGGCTGAATCGCCTCTCCCTCGATCTGCGCCGGACAGACTCGGCGGAACGCGCAGTAAGCGCACTGCCGTGACGGGCGCGCGACGAACTCCTCGGTGCGCATGACCTGCGCGGCCTGTCCGAGGCGCTGCTCGATCCACGAGGGCGTCTCGTCGCCCAGAGCCGACTGCAGCTGCACCTTGGGCCCGTCATCCTTGGCACCGGCGTTGACCCGCAGCTGCACCAGTGCCGCTCCCCCGGGAACGGCGTCGGGCTCGGCTTCGTAGCCACCCTCGCGGATGAGCAGCTGGTAGAGCCCGAGCTGCCCGTGCTCGTCGACCTCCGGGCCACTGGGCGGTCGGGACATGTTCTTCAGGTCGATCGGCACGAGCCGACCATCGGCATCGCGCTCGACGCGGTCGATGAACCCACTGATCGCCATTGCATCGGTGCCGCCGGAGGGCAGCGGCACCTCGACGACAGCGTTCATGGAGGCCTCGGTGTCGATCAGTGTGCGGTCGTGCCTCTGGTGGTACATCAAGAACCGGCGCAGCGCCTGTGCCGCCTCGTCGCGCTCGGCCTGCCCCTGCCAACGCGAGTCGAAGGTGAGTGCCGGCCACACCCGGTCGAGCTCGGCCTCCATCGCCGAGAGGTCGGGAGGCACCTGCTCCTTGGCGACGAAGTCGGCCACCGCATGCACGACGCTGCCGAAAGCGGTGGCTGCCCCGCGCGGGGAGTCGGCGTGCACCTGCTTGGTGAGGAAGGAGCGCAAGGGACACTCGAGCAGACCGTCGAGTCGGCTGCCGGACATCGCGACCGGCCGCATCGGGTCGACCACGGGCGCCGCCCCCGGCGTGGGAGCGCCGATCCCCCACCACTGATCCGGATGCGCCTGCGGAACAAGCGGGTGACCGTCATCGTCGACCGCGCGTGCGAGCGCGGCCAGCCGCGCCACCGCGGCCTCGCGAAGCGACGCGGACGCAGCCGGGTCGGCCGCGGTCGTGCGCAGGTCGGCAACGAGGCCGGCGAGCGTGTGCGCGTGCGCGGGGCGGCCGTGCTCGACCTGCAGGGGTACGCCAGCGCGCTGGAGGTCGGCCACGAACACACTGGGGCGCATGTCGCCGTCGTCGCCCTCGTCGACGACCGCCACGTGCAGCTGCCGGCGCGCGCGCGTGCACGCCACATAGAACAGGCGACGCTCCTCAGCGAGGGCCTGCGCGAGCGTGGGCGCCGATCCGCCGCTGTGCGACGCGAGATCCTGCGCCCGCAGGGTGGATCCGCGCGGGCGAAGGTCGGGCCAGGTGCCCTCTTGCGCACCGACCACCCACACCTCGTCCCACTCCAGACCCTTGGCCCGATGCGCGGTGAGGATGCGCACGGCGTCGTCGAGCGGAGCGCGGTCGGCCACCGACTCCGACGGCAGCTGCTGGTCGCGCACGACGTCGAGGAACATCCGCACGCCCAGGAATCCCGGGTAGCGGCCGGTGAGCCGCTCGGCCGCATCGAACAGCGCCATGACCGCGTCGAGGTCGTGCGAGGCCGAGCGAGAACCCGACAGAGCCGCGGCCCGCAGCCGCTCGGGCCAGCCATGCCGGTGCCGGCCGCCCGTCCACAGCGTCCACAGGACCTCCTGCGGCGGGGCGCCGCGGGTGAGCTCGTCGTGCACGGTGCGCACCAGCGCCCGCAGTGCGCGCACACCCACGATGGCCGGATCGTCGAGCGGCAGCGGCGGTGCGGGCTCGGGATCGTCGAGCACCTGCGCGCGGATGAGGTCGGCGGACGCGGGTGTGGCGTAGCCCTCGCGATGGTCACGCGCGCGCAGCGCCCGCCCCAGACGGCGAAGGTCGGACGGGTCGAGGGCAATGAGCGGCCCGGTGAGGGCGTCGAGCACCTGCTGCGCGTCGGCGGCCTTCGGACGCGCCGCGAGCTCGAGCACCGACAGCAGCGCTGACACCGCGGGCTCGTCCTTGAGCGGGATTTCGTCGTGCGCGACAACGACGGGCACCCCCGCGGCGGCCAGGGCCCGCTGCAGCGCGGCGATCTGCTGGCCGGAGCGCACGAGCACGGCGCACTCGCGCCACGGCACGCCGCGATCCAGGTGCGCACGCCGCACCTCGCGGGCCACGTGGCCGGCCAGTGCGCCCGCGCTGTCGTAGGCATGCAGCGTGACGGCGTCGGCCGCCGGCTCGTCGCGCTCGACGCACACCGGCGAGCGATGCGCGCGCAGGGCATCGGTCGGCAGGCCCGGCACGACCGCGCTGCCGAGCACCCCGGCCGCCGCCGCGCGCACCCGCGGGCCGAAGCGGCGGGTGCGGGTGAGCGCGATGACCGGCGCGGGCGCGCCTGAGGACGTTCGGAACTGCTCGGGGAACTGCAGCAGGCCGGACACGTCGGCGCCGCGGAAGCCATAGATGGCCTGATCGGGATCACCGACAGCCACGAGCGCGGCCCCGGGCGCCACCAGACGCTGGAGCAGCCGCACCTGCAGCGGATCGGTGTCCTGGTACTCATCGACATAGATCGCCCGATAGCGCTGGTGCAGCGCCGACTGCACCTCCGGCCACCCGGCCCGCACAACGGCCAGGCGCAGCAGCTCGGCGTAGTCCATGACGTTCTCCAGCACGACGACGTCGCGCTCCTCGCGCGCGAGCTCCGCCACCGCCGCCCACTCCGGGCGCTTCGCCTCACGCGCGATGCGCTCCAGGTCGGTTGGCGACAGGTCGAGCTCGCGAGCGCGCGCGAGCACGGCGCGCACCTCGTTGGCCAGGCCGAGTGTGGGCAGGGCCGCGGCAAGGTCGTCGGGCCAGGTGATGCGTCCGGACTCCACCCCACCCACGAGCAGGTCGCGGATGCGAACGTCCTCCTCGGCCCCACTCATGAGCCGCGGCAGCTCACCGCGATCGGCGGATGCCGTGGTCTGTGCCAGGAGGCCGTAGGCGAAGGAGTGGAAGGTGGCGACAGTGGGCAGCAGGCCACCACCCAGGCGCATCGCGAGTCGATCGCGCAGTTCGACGGCGGCACGGCGGCCGAAGGTGAGGACGAGGACGGACGACGCCGGCAGCGCGACGGCCGGATCGTCGGGCTCGGTGAGCCGCGCGGCAACCGCCTCGACGATGGTCGTCGTCTTGCCGGTACCCGGCCCGGCCAGGACGAGAAGAGGGCCGGAGCGGTGGGCCACGACCGCGGCCTGCTCGGGGTCGAGGACCGCCGCCGGCCGCCCCGGCAGGGGCGATCGGTCGAGGGTCCAGCGCATGGGGCATGGATACCACCCCGGTGTGACCTTCCCCGGGGAGCGCTTCTGACACGATCGTCCCGTGACGGACCGATCGGTGACGGACGGGCCGGTCGACCACACCCTCGCCACGACCCCCGGCGAGGCCTCCGGCAGCGCCCACGTGCCCGAGGCCACCACCGTCATCATTGAGGACGGCGTCTACCCGCGGATCCTGCGCCGCCCCCTCGACCTCGCCCGGTTCGTGCTGGCCCTTCTGGTCACCGGCGCAATCATCCTGGCCGCGTGGGCGGCATCGAGCACGGCAGCCGGCCTGGACAGCGACATCTCGTCGGGTGCCTCGATGCTCCCGGCGCCGATCCTGCTCCTGCTCAACATCATCGGCG
>CAYFLO010000119.1:0-5449 GCA_964343995.1 uncultured Bifidobacteriaceae bacterium | reverse complement strand
GTGCCGTGTGCGGGCCATCGGCCCTCCCTTCATCGAGGCCCACCCGGCACGGTGCCGGATCAGGCCAGAGGTGTGCGGTCATGACGCGACCAGATGCAGGGCCTGGATCGCGGGGTACAGAGCGATGACGACGACCGCGGGCAGGACGAGGAACACGATCGGGACGAGCATCGCGACCTCGCGTCGTCCGGCCTGCTCCATGAGCTGACGTCGACGTGACGCCCGGATCTCATCGGCCTGCGTGCGCAGCACGTCGGCGAGCGGGGTGCCGCGCTCGACGGCCACCGTGAGGGTGTCGACGAGCCGGCGCAGTCCGCCGTGGTCCGCGCGCTCAGCCATGTCACCGAGCGCGGCACTCAGTCCCACTCCGACGTCCATCTGCGCGCACGCCACGTCCAACTCGACTGCCAGGGGGCCCGACGAGGCGCGAGCGGCATGCGCGAGTCCGACGACCGGGGAATGACCGGCGGCACTGCACAGGGCCAGCAGGTCGGCCACGGCCGGAAGAGCAGCATCGATGTCCGCCGAGCGCTCGCGCCGTGCCCGCGCCCGTGCCGTCTCGGCCCACCACAGTCCCGCCGCTGCCCCGACGCCCATGAGAACAGCGATGACGAGAGCTGACGCACCAGCCGCCGCCAGCACTACGCCTGCCACTGCTCCCAGGCCTGCGCCCGCGAGCGCTCCACGCACGGATGCCGACGAATCTCGTCGGTGGAGCAGGCGACGCACGGCAGCCCCGACCGCGGTGACGACCTGCGACCACGTGTCGACGCGGACGGTCATGCCCGGCACGACATAGGGACCGACGCGGTCGAGCACACTCCGCCGACGTCGCGCCCAAAGCCAGTCGACCAGGAGGAGCACACCGAGTGCCGCGGAACCGGCGACGAGCGGCGCGGTGGTCGGCACGAAGGTCATCGTCACAGCGCCACCTCCGCGGGCAGCCGGGCGATGCGACGCATGCACGCATAGGCGACAGCACTGAGGACAGCAACACCCAGGACGACCACCACGCCCGTCGTGGAGCGGTACGCGGACGCCACCTGTGGACGCAGGCACAGCGCGACAAGGGTGAGCCACGGTGCGGCGAGCGCGACCCGACCCGAGACGACGGTCCATGACTGCCGCGCCGCGATATCGGCCCGCCCCTGCACGTCCGCACGCAGGCTCGCCGCCAACGCCCGAAGCACCGTGCCCACCGACGCCCCACCGACCTCGTCGACGAGGCGCACCACCACGGCGATGCGCCCGGCGACCTGATCGCCGGTGTTGTCAGCCAGGCGCTGCACCGCCGCCGCGACCGCCACTCCAGACCGCAGGTCGACCGCCATCGGCGCCAGGACCGCTCTCAGCGCGACCGGCCCACGGTCGGCCAGGTCGGCGAGAGCCTGCGGAAGCGACATCCCGGCCCGAACGGCCGACACGAGCACGTCGACCGCCTCGGGCCACGCCGCCGCCCGAGCAGCGCGTTCGCGCCGAAGGCGGCGCTGCGCGATCAGCATTGGCACAGGGGCGCACGCGACGGCGGCAACGAGCGCCACCGCCGGCACCGCGGTGACCGTGAGTGCTACCGCTCCCGCCAGCACGGCCACGGCCGCACCGACGAGCACCAGCCGCAGTGAACGAGCCCGCCGCGCCTGCAGGTGCCGTCGTCGGACGACGTCGCGATGCACCTGCCGCCGCGGAATGACCACGGCCCACAGGACGAGCAGAGCACCTGCGGCACCCAGCAGTTCGACCGCGAGCGGACCCGTCACGCCGCCCACCCGCTCGTCGACACGGCGCCCTCGCGTGCAAGCCCGCGCTCCGGCCCGCGCTCCAGTCTTCGCTCCAGTCCATGCCCGTGATCGACGAACACGTCGCCGATCTCGATGACACCGGACTCCACCCGCCCGGACAACTCGGCGATGCAGCGCACCCGCCGACTCCCCTGCGCGTCGAGCTCCATCTGCACGATGAGGTCCACGCACGACGCCACGGTCGGCGTGACGAAGGCCGGCGCCACGTTCTCCCCCGCGAGCAGCGGCAGCGTGCACAGTTTGAGCACGGCCTCGCGCGGACTGTTGGCGTGCAGCGTGGACATCGCCGGCATCCCGCAGTTCATCGCCAGGAGCAGGTCCAGGCATTCGGCGTGCCGCACCTCGCCGATGACCAGACGTGTGGGGCGCATGCGCAGGGCCTCGCGCACGAGCCGGCGCAGGGAGATCTCGCCGTCTCCCTCCAACCCGGCATCGCGCGTCTGGAGCGCCACCCAGTCCGGGATCGGCACCCGCAGCTCGAAGACCTCCTCGCACGACACGACGCGTTCGTGGTGCTCGACCGCCCCGAGAAGGGCGTTCAGCATGGTGGTCTTGCCTGCCTGGGTACCCCCGCACACGATGATGGAACGACCGGCGCGCACGGCATCGTCGAGAAACGTCGCCGCCGCACTGGTGAGCACGCCGGAGCGAACGAGATCGTGTACCGAGGCCGGGCGCGCCACAAAGCGTCGAATATTGACCGACCAGTGTTCGCGGGTGACGTCGGGGATGACGACGTGCAGGCGACTGCCGTCGGCCAGGCTGGCGTCGACGAACGGGTGCGCTCGATCGACGCGACGGCCGGACGATCGCAGCATGCGCTCGACCAGATCGCGCACACCCGTGGCGGTGAGGACGATCGACGTCAGCTCGCTGCGCCCGTGCCGCGCGACGAAGACGCGGTCGGGGGCATTGATCCAGATCTCCTCGACCTCAGGATCGTCCAGCAGCGGTTGAAGCGGCCCTAGCCCGGCCACGGCGTGCAGCGCCTCGCGGACGAGGCTGGCGCGATCGGGCAGGTCGATGGCGGCATCGGCAAGTTCCTGGGCCACCACCGCGGAGACCTCCGCCTCCACGACCGCCCGCAGCGCCTGTGGATCGCGGGTGGCATCGATGCCGGAGGCCTGCAGTCGTGAGCGCACGCGCTCGTGCACGCGTGCGTGCAGGTGCTCGTGCGCGGACACGGCCGTGACGTCCACTATCGCGCCCACCGTCGCGCCCACCGTCGCGCCCACCGTCGCCTCCCAGCCCAGACCATCGGGCGGCGAACGTAAGCCGGGCTCGACGCCCGGCACCAGTGGCGATCAGTGCGCTGTGGACAACCCGCCCGCGTGGCGGCGCGCCTGCGGCGCGGCGATCCAGCGGTCCCAGGCGGCGGCGACACGCTCGGGGTGCTCGATCTGCGACACGTGGCCGCTGTCGTTGAGCAGCACGACATGCGCATCGCGGAACGCCTTGGTGGCACGGTGCGCCGCGCGGGAGTTGACCAGCGGGTCCTGGCGGCCATGAATGATGAGCACCGGGCAGGTCACCCGCTCGGCGAGCTTCCACGGCCGATTCGGGCCGGGGTCGAGGAACGTGCGCATGAGCCCGCGCAGCGACGCCAGGAACGCGTCGGTCTGGTACGGCAGGTGCTCGCGCGCGATCATCTCCTCCAGCCCCTCGCTCATGCGCACCGGCGACGAGCGCGACGGGTCGGCGAAGCAGACGTCGACGGTCGAGCGCACGCGGTCCTCCGGCGACACCTTGGCCATGAAGCCGGGCACGAGCTTCTCGCCGACGAACGGCAGGGCGATGACCGGAAGGTGCCCGTTCTGCTTGGTCACATACAGCGACGGCAGTGCGGGTGAGATGAGCGTGAGCGAGCGGACGAGATCGGGTCGACGTGCGGCCAGTTGTAGCGCCACCGCACCGCCCAGGGAGTTGCCGAACAGGTGCACCGGCCCGTTGTCGATGTGCTCAACGAGCTCGGCGAGCCCGCGCGCGTGTCCAGACGGAGTCATGTCGCCATCGCGCGGCGGCGGCGACATTCCGAACCCACCGAGATCCACGCCCCAGCCGTCGACCTGCGGCTGCAGTAGGCCCATGAGGTCGGTCCAGTTCAGGGCCGAGCCACCAAGACCGTGCACGAACAGGCCGGTCGGCTGACCGGGGGACGGCGCGCGACGCACCGACACGGTGCGATGCGCCAGAAGCACGTCCTCACGCGGGAAGGCCGCGTGAGGACGCTGACCGAGGCGGGGCGACGTCGTCACGCCATCAGGGTAAGCGAGGCCGTTCGCGTCCGCGAAACCGTGACCGGACCGAGTCCGAAGCCCCCGCGAGGCCCTCTGCAGGGGACCTACGCTGCAGGCATGACCGCGGAGGGGACCGGGCGCGCCACGCGACTCCCGCGCGAGCAGCGCCGCCAGCAGGTCCTGGCCGCCGCCCTGGAGGCCTTCGCCGCCTCCGGCTATCACGCCGCGTCCATGGACGAGATCGCCGATCTCGCCGGTGTCTCCAAGCCCGTCCTCTACCAGCACTTCCCCGGCAAGCTCGACCTTTATCTCGCGCTGCTTGACGCCGCTGTCGACCACCTGCTGGAGAACGCCCGCACCGCCCTGTCGGGCACGCACGACAACCGCGAGCGCGTGCGCGCGATGGTCGACGCGTACCTGGACTTCGTCGAGGACCCCTCCGGCGCGTTCCGCCTGCTGTTTGAGTCCGACCTCGGCAACGAGCCCGCCGTGCGCCAGCGCGTCGACGCCGCGTCCGAGCAGCTCACCCGCATGGGCGCGGCCGTCATCGCCACCGACACCGGCCTGTCCGACGCCCAGGCGCAGCTGCTGGCCTCCGGCCTGCACGGCATGGTGCAGTTCGCCTCCGTGCACTGGGTGCGCCAGGCGGGCCATGCGACCCCGATCAGTCGGGCCGAGGCCGCCGACCTGCTGGCGTCGCTGGCCTGGCGCGGTATCGGCGGCTTCCCGCTCACCCACCCGCCGCAGGACGGATCGCCGCACGCATGACACGATGAGGGTCGACGCCCGGACCGAACGGGTGCACCCGAAGGGAGACCGCGCCATGGAGATCAAGATCGGCGTCCAGCACTCGCCGCGCGAGGTCGCGCTCGACTCCGACCAGTCCATCGACGAGGTCACCGCCGCCATCACCAAGGCGATCGACGCCGGCACCCTGCTGTCCCTCACCGACGACCGCGGCCGGACCATCCTCGTGCCGGGTACCAAGATCGCCTACGTCGAGATCGGCGCCCCCTCGGCCCGCCGGGTGGGCTTCGGCTCCTGACCGACTGCTCCCCCACGAGCACCGGCTAGACTTCGTCCCGACTACGCGGCCTCATGCCGCGACGCGCCGCGCGATCGCGGCGCCCGACGAAGGCAGGACCCCCTGACCAGTACCTCTTCCACGGTCGATCCGACGAGCGCCCCCACGTTCATCGAGCTCGGAGCCGACCCCCGCATCGCCGAGGCCCTCGCGGCCGATGGCATCACGCACGCCTTCCCGATCCAGCAGCAGTGCATGTCGATGGCCCTGGAGGGCAACGACATCATCGGCCAGGCCAAGACCGGCACCGGCAAGACGCTCGGCTTCGGCATCCCGCTGCTGCAGCGCATCACCGATCCGGACGGCACACCGCAGGCCCTCGTGATCGT
>CAYFLO010000118.1:0-5482 GCA_964343995.1 uncultured Bifidobacteriaceae bacterium | reverse complement strand
AAGGCCAGCACATGCCGGAGCCGCACGTGCTCATTGGCGTGGACTGGGGTGGCACCAAGATCGAGGTCGCAGCACTCGAACCGGACGGAACCGAGCTGCTGCGCATCCGCGAGACCACACCGCGCGGCGACTACGCCGGATGCCTGGCCCTCGTGCGCGCCCTCGTCGAGCGTGCCGAGCACGAGACCGGGCGCCCCGGCCACGTCGGCATCGGCATTCCGGGCTCGATCGACCCGGTCACCCGCCTGGGTAAGGGCGGCAGCTCGACCTGGATCAACGGCCAGCCGGTGGAGGCCGATCTGCATCGCGTGCTCGATCGTCCGCTGCGGATCGAGAACGACGCTGACTGCTTCGCCGCCTCGGAGGCCATCGACGGGTCCGGCGTGGGGTACCGCGTCGTCTTCGGCGTCATCCTGGCCAGCGGCGCGGGTGCCGGTGTGGCGATCGACGGCCGAGCCCACCACGGCCCCAACAACTCCGCCGGCGACTGGGGCCACAACCCGCTGCCCTACGCCGGCGATGATGAGCGTCCCGGCGATGACTGCTACTGCGGCAAGAGCGGCTGCATGGAGACCTGGGTTTCGGGCTATTCCTTCGCACGCGACTACGCGCGCCACGGCGGCCAGGACGGACTGCTGCCGGCACAGATCGCCGAGCGCATGCGTACCGGTGAGCCAGCCGCCGTCGCCGCCTGGGCGCGCTACGTCGATCGCGTCGGCCGCGGGCTCTCGGTGGTCGTCAATTCGCTGGACCCGGATGTGTTCGTCCTCGGCGGCGGCATGAGCAATGTGCCCGAACTCGCCGACGAGCTGCCGGCCGCGATCGCCCGCTGGACCTTCTCCCCCGTCTTCATCACCCCGATCGTGCGGTCCACGCACGGAGACTCCAGTGGCGTGCGGGGCGCCGCCTGGCTGTGGAGGGATCACACATGACCGGACCGACCGTGCTCACCGAGCAGGACATCGACGCGCGCATGGCAGTGGCCCTGGAGACCATCGCGCGGGCCGGCGACCTGGCCCTGGGCTACTACCGCGACCTGTCGTCCCTGGACATCGCCACCAAGGGTCCGCAGGACCTCGTCAGTCAGGCGGACCGCAACACCGAGGCGCTCATCAAGAGCGCGTTCGCCGAGCATTTCCCGAATGACGCGTTCGTCGGTGAGGAGACCGGTGCTGCAGGCGTCGCCGACGACGTCGCGATCTGGGTCGTCGACCCCATCGACGGCACTACTCCGTTCCTGCTCGGACTGCCCACGTGGTGCATCTCGATCGCCCTGGTCTCTGACGGCGAGATCCAGATCGGCCTCATCCTCAACCCGGCTACGGGCGACCTCTACGCCGCGCGCCGCGGTCACGGCGCCACGCTGAACGGCCGCACCATCACCGTGCGCGAAGCGTCGTCGCTCGCCGACGGCGTGACCGCCGTGGGCTGCTCGATGCGCACGACGCCGCGGGACCTCGGCACGATGATGGAGCGACTGCTCGCCCAGAATGGCATGTACCACCGCATCGGGTCAGGGGCCCTGAGCCTGTGCTACGTCGCTGCGGGCCAGCTCATCGGCTACGTCGAGATGCACATCAACTCCTGGGACTGCCTGGCTGCGCTCTGCATCGTCACCGAGGCAGGCGGCGTCACCTCGCCGTTCCTGGCCGAGCAGGGCGTCAACGGTGGCGGCCGGCTCGTCGTCGGCGGCCCCGCCGTGTTCGACCAGCTCGCGGCCCTGCTCCCCGACTAAGTGCGACGCAGGAGCGCCACGAACATCGCGTCCGTGCCGTGGCGATGCGGCCACATCTGCACGAACGGCCCGTCACCGGCATCGTCGAGTTCGGGCAGCACCACGTGCGCATCAAGGATCGTCACGTCGTCGCGCCGGCGCAGCACGTCGGAGACCACGGCCTGCGTCTCGGCCAGGTGCGGGGAGCACGTGACATAGGCGATCACCCCGCCCGGACGCGCGGCGTCGATGCCGGCCGCAAGCAGCTCGCGCTGGAGCGGCCCGAGTGCCGCGAGATCGTCGGGCGTGCGCCGCCATCGCGACTCCGGGCGACGGCGCAGGGCGCCCAGGCCGGTGCACGGCGCGTCGACGAGCACCCGATCGAAGGCCTCCGGACCCCACGGGCGCGTGCGCGCGTCACCGACGATGACGGTGGCTTGCGGTGCCGCCGCGCGCACGAGGCCGGCGCGATGCTCGTGCAGCTCCACACAGGTGAGCGTGCCGCCGCGTTCCTGTGCCAGACCAGCCAGGAGGGCGGACTTGCCTCCGGGCCCGGCGCACACGTCGAGCCAGGCCGTGTCAGGGCCACCGTCGAGTTCCGCGCGTGCCAGGGCCAGGGCGGCAAGCTGACTTCCCTCGTCCTGAACGCCGGCGCGCCCCTCGCGCACGACCGCAAGCGCATCGGGAGCACCCTCGAGCAGCGTGGCGGCGAGGGGCGACACCCGGCCGGGACCCACCCCGGGCTGCTCACGAAGGTCCTGCACGGAGAGCCGACCCGGACGCGCCACCAGACTGGGGCGTGGGGCCACATTGTCGGCCTGCAGCAGGTCGGGCAGTTCACTGCGGCGTTCGCCGAGAGCGTCGCGCAGCGCCCGCACGATCCACGCCGGGTGCGAGGTGGCCACGGCCAGCCACGCTGGATCATCGTCGGCGCGACCGTCGCGCAGGGCGTCGCGCCACTGGTCGTCGTTGCGAGCGGCCACGCGTCGCAACACGGCGTTGACGAATCCGGCGCGCGCCTGCGCCCCGCCCGGTGCGCCCGCGGAACGGGCCAGGGTGCACGACGAATCGACAGCCGCATGATCGGGAACGCGCATCGCCAGCAGTTGGTGTGCACCCATACGCAGGATGTCGCGCACCGCGGGCTCCACCGTGTCGCGGGTGATACAGGCGTCGAGCACCGCGTCGTACCACCCGCGCCCCCGCAGCGTGCCGTACGCAAGCTCGGTGGCCAGGGCGGCGTCGCGGCCGGAGATGCCGCGGCGAGTGAGGATGACCGGCAGTTCGAGATTGGCGTAGGCATCGTCCTCGCGCACGGCGCGCAGGAGCTCCAGCGCAGCGGGGCGCGGATCGGACGATCCTTGACTGGCCGAACGGCTCATCGCAGGACCGCGTCGGCTGCGGGCCTGGCACCGCGGGCCCAGTCCGCCGCTGCCATCGCGCGCCGACCGGGGCCCTGGACCTCCCCGAGGACGAGCGGGTGCGTGCCCGTGCCGACGAGGACGGAGTTCTTGCGCACCAGCAGGTCCCCCGGTGTGAGCACCGGCACGTCGGACACATCGGAGCCCGCGCTGACGGGTCCGAGGCGCAGTCGATCCGCACCGAGCATCGTCCACGCGCCGGGCTCCGGCGTGCACGAGCGGATCAGGCGATCGACGACGTCGGCCGGCTGCGTCCAGTCGATGCGTGCGTCGTCGACGCTCACCTTGGGCGCCAGGCTCGCCACCCCGGACTGCGGCTCGGCGTGCGCCGTGCCGTCCTCCAGGGCATCCAGGGTGCGCACGAGGAGGTCGGCACCCAGGATCGCCAGTCGCGCGAGCAGCGAGCCACTGGTGTCGTCGGCGCGGATCGGTTCGCGCACCTGCGCGAGGACCGGACCGGTGTCCATGCCCGCATCGAGCCGGAAGACCGTGACACCGGTGACGGCATCGCCCGCGCGCAGCGCATACTGGACAGGCGCCGCGCCTCGCCATGCGGGAAGAAGCGAGAAGTGCGTGTTGATCCAGCCGTGCGGGGGGAGGTCAAGGAGGGTCGTCGGCACGAGTGCGCCGTAGGCCACCACCGGGATGCACTGCGGCTGCAGCGCGCGCAGCTGCTGCTCCAGCTCGGCATCGCGCGCACTCGCCGGCTGAAGCACCGGCAGCCCGACCTCGTCGGCGATCACGGCCACGGGTGAGCGGGTCTCACGCCGGCCGCGGCCTGCCGCCGCATCGGGGCGGGTGAGCACGGCGACAACGTCGTGGCGCGAGGCAAGAACCGCACGCAGCGCGACCGCCGCGACCTCCGGCGTGCCGGCGAACACCAGCCGCATCGGCTAGCGCCAGGTGGAGGTGATGGTGTGCGGGCTGAGGCGCACCGTGGGCTCGGGCTCGCCGAACCACTCGGCCTCGCGGATCGCCTTCATGGCCTCCTTGCGGGTCTGGGCGTCGAGGCGATCGATGAACATGATGCCGTCGAGGTGGTCGGTCTCGTGCTGGAGCGCCCGGGCCTTCCACTCGGCGCCCTCGATGACGACCGGCTCCCCGTGCATGTCCATGCCGCGAGCGACGACCCGACGCGCACGGGCGGTCGACCAGTGCAGGTCGGGGATCGACAGGCACCCCTCCTGCTCCTCCACCAGGTCGGTCTCGTCGAGGGTGAGGTCGGGATTGACGAGGTAGCCGAGCTCGTCATCGATCCAGTAGGTGAAGACGCGCAGCGGGACCCCGATCTGCGGGGCCGCAAGGCCGGAGCCGGGGGCGTCCTGCATCGTGTCGAAGAGGTCCTTGATGAGGGTGCGCAGTTCCTTGTCGAAGGTCTCGACGGGGGCCGCGGGCGTGCGCAGGACGGGATCGCCGAAGAGGCGGATCGGTTGCACGGCCATGCGTGGAGTGTAGTGGGGGCTAGATGCCGAGCGGATCGATGACGATGCGCACCACGGAGTCACCGCGCACCGAGCGCGCCGCAGTGATGCCACGCAGATCGCGGGCGAGCGCCAGCGCATCCTCGCGATCGACGACAATGAGCGCGCGCTGCTGATCACCCTCGGGAACCGGGCCCAGGATGCGGTGGGCCACCTGCAGGGTGGAGGCCACGGCACGCACGGCGGCAAGGTCGCCGGTGAGGCTGGCCATACGCGTGGCCGGCGGCAGGCCGGCTGCCGTGCGTTCGCGCACCTCGCGCTCGGCCAGCCAGGGCGCGTCCCAGCGCACGAGCGCCTGCACCGGAGCCAGGGCGTTGTCGGCGGTGACGACGACCGGAGCCTGCGGCACGGCAAGTCGCGCCGCGGACATCCATCGATGCAGCGCGTCGACGCCGGCGTCGAGCACCGGCCGTTCGAGCATCGCGCGAGCGTCCAGGCACAGGACGGCGGCGTAGCCCGGATTGCAGTCGGGCTCCGCACCGGGAGTGGCCACGACGATGCCGGACCGGTGCGGCACATCGGCGAGCACATGGCCGGCATGACTGGAGAGCACGGGTACGCCCGGGAACGCGCGGCCGATCTCTTCAGCCGTGCGCTCGGCCCCGATGCCGAAGGCGCGCACGGCGCTGCCGCCGCAGCTCGCGCAGGTCCAGTCGGTGCGACCGCACCAGGAACAGGCCGGAGCCGTACCTGCCGCCTGCTGCAGCGGCCCTCCACAGGAGCAGCGCGCGACCTCGCGGCAGCGCTGACAGGCGAGCCCCGCGACGTAGCCACGTCGCGCCACCTGCACGAGAACGGGGCCGTGCGCGAGTGCCTCCTTGGCCACCTGCCATGCGGCATGGGGGATGCGTGCGGCGGCCGCCGCA
>CAYFLO010000117.1:0-5547 GCA_964343995.1 uncultured Bifidobacteriaceae bacterium | reverse complement strand
GCGCCCGTCGGGCGCGGCCGACTCGTGAGTACGCCCCCCGTCTGCCAGACTGCTCGCGTCCGGGGACCCCGCACGGGGCCTCGAGATGGGAGAAGGCCATGGCCGATCTGTCGCTGTCGTCCGCCGGTACCGCGCCGGCCGCCGATACGCCCGCGCACGACATCCCCCTGTACGGCGTTCCCGCCGGCCGACGCATCACGATGCGCGACCTCGCCCAGGCCACCCTGCGCGGCGAGCGCTGGCCGATGATCACCGCCTACGACGCCCTCACCGCTCGGATCTTCGACGAGGCCGGCATCCCCGCTCTTCTCGTCGGCGATTCCGCGGCGATGGTCGTCTACGGCCACGACTCGACCCTCCCGGTCACGGTCGACGAGCTCGTCCCGCTCGTGCGCGCGGTCGTGCGCGGCTCGCAGCGCAGCGTCGTCATCGCCGACCTTCCCTTCGGCTCCTACCAGGCCTCGGTCACCCAGGCACTGGAGACCGCCACCGCCTTCATGAAGGACGGCGGCGCCCACGCCGTCAAGCTCGAGGGCGGACGCCCCGTGCTCGCGCAGGTCGAGGCGCTCGCCGGCGCCGGCATCCCGGTCATCGGCCACCTCGGCCTCACCCCGCAGTCCGTCAACCTCCTGGGCGGCTACCGGGTGCAGGGTCGCGGCGAGGCCGGCGAGCGACTGCTCCACGACGCCAAGGAGATGGAGGCGGCCGGAGCCGCGGCCGTCGTCCTGGAGGTCGTCCCAGCCGATCTCGCCACCCGCGTGAGCGAGGTGCTCACCATCCCCACGATCGGCATCGGCGCCGGATCGGGCACCGACGCGCAGGTCATCGTCTGGCAGGACCTCGTCGGTCTCACCGCCGGTCCGCCGCCGAAGTTCGTGCGCCAGTACACCGACCTGCGCTCCCCGCTGTCGTCCGCCGTGTCGCAATGGGGCCGCGATGTGCGCGAGGGCGCGTACCCGGCTGCCGAGCACGCGTACGCGTAGGCGTTCGGTTCAGACGTCGGTGACGCGCAGGCCCGCGTGGGCCTTGTAGCGTCGGTTCGCCGAGATGAGGTTGGCCGTGAGCGCCTCGACCTGTCCGGCGTTGCGCAGGCGCCCGGCATAGACCCCGCGCATGCCCGGGATGCGGCCGGCGAGGGCCTGGACGATGTCGGTGGCCTCACGATCGTCGCCCAGCACCATCACGTCGGTGTCGAGGGTGGGCACGGATTCGTCGAGCAGGAGCACGGCCGACACGTGGTGGAAGGCGGCGGTCACGCGACTGTCGGGCAGCAGAGCGGCCGCCTGCTGCGCCGCTGATCCCTCGGGCACGGGAAGGC
Source organism: uncultured Bifidobacteriaceae bacterium (assembly GCA_964343995.1). Classification (GTDB taxonomy): domain Bacteria; phylum Actinomycetota; class Actinomycetes; order S36-B12; family S36-B12; genus JBAWXR01. Next base: position 4,229 of record CAYFLO010000117.1, on the reverse strand, counting down.
TGTAGGCACCCTGCTTGTCGAAGCCCATCGGATTGACGCAGTCCACCACGATCCGCCCGGCGAGGGCGTCGCGCAGTGACTCCAGCGTGGCGGCGTGTCCGTCCCACGGCACGGCGACGATGACGACATCGCTGGCCCGCGCGCACTCCTCATTGCTGGCGCCCTCGACACCGATCTCTGCCGCACTGGCGCGGGCCCGGTCACCATCGCGGGATCCGATGATCACCCGCAGGCCGGACCGCTGCAGCCGCAGCGCCAGGCCGCGACCCTGCTCGCCCGTGCCCCCCAGAACCCCGACCACCAGGCTCGAGACATCAGGGAGTGCGTGCGGATCAGGTGCGGGCGCGTCGGTCATGGCGCGCGATCCTGCCACACTTCGCCGGTGTCCACCCGATGGCTGTCGCGCGCTCGGATGGACCTCACCCCCCTGCGCCAGTCGCCGGCGTTCCGGCGGATCTTCGCCAGTGGGCTGGTGACCTACCTGGGGTCGATGGTCACCTACGTGGCCGTGCCGTTCCAGGTCGCCCACCTCACCGGCTCCTACGTCGCCGTCGGTGCGATCGGCCTGGCCGAACTGGTGCCCCTGGTCATTTTCGGCCTGTGGGGCGGCACCCTGGCCGACACGGTCGACCGTCGGATCATGGCCCTGGCCACCGAAGCGGCCGGGGCGCTGCTCGTCGCAGTCCTTCTCGTCAATGCCCTGCTCCCCCACCCGCAGGTGTGGGTGCTGTACGTGGCCGCCATGCTCCTGGCCGCGGTTGACGGGCTGCAGCGGCCGTCGGTCGACGCGATGATCCCCCGGGTCGTCGCGCACGATCAGATGCCGGCCGCGTCGGCCCTCACCTCCCTGCGGTGGACCTTCGCCAGCATCACCGGGCCGGCTCTGGGCGGCATCCTCATCAGTGCGGTCGGCCCGTGGTCGGCGTATGCCGTCGATGTCGCCAGCTACGTGCTGTCGATCGCGCTGCTGTGGCGCCTGCCGTCGATCCGCGCTGCTGTCACCGAGAGCGCATCCCTGCGCCATGTGATGGCCGGACTGCGCTATGCCGTGAGCCGCCGCGATCTTCTGGGCACGTATGCGATCGACCTCATCGCCATGATCTTCGCCTTCCCGTACGCCCTGTTCCCGTTCCTGGCCCAGGATCTCGGCGCCCCGTGGTCGCTAGGCCTGCTGTATGCCGCCGGTGCCGTCGGCGCTTTCATCGTCAGCGCTACGAGCGGTTGGACCTCGTCGGTCCATCGGCACGGCCGAGCCATCGTCGTCGCCGCGGCGCTCTGGGGCCTGGGCATCGCCCTGGTGGGCGTCACCCGATCCCTGCCGGTGGTCCTGGCCTGCCTGGCCCTGGCCGGCGCCGCCGACATGGTCAGCGGCATCTTCCGTAGCGCGATGTGGAACCAGACGATCCCCGACGAGGTCCGCGGCCGGATGGCCGGGATCGAGCTGCTGAGCTACTCGATCGGCCCCCTTCTGGGCCAGGTGCGCAGCAGCGCGGCGGCCTCCTGGCTCGGTTTGCGCGGCTCATTCGTCACAGGAGGCGTCCTGTGCATCGCCGGAGTGGGCCTGGCGGCCGCATGTCTGCCCGCGCTGTGGCAGTACGACGACCGCACCAGTGTCGACGCGCAGCGCGAGCGGGAGCGCCGCGCGCGCGAATAGCACGCCCACGACACGCAGACGCGCTTTGACGCGGATTTCCGGCCGATTGTGCTTGACGTCTGCCACAGTGGTTCACGAGGAACCCTGCTACAAGAGCAGGGACCGAGATTCAGGAGGCATTGTGGCGGTCGCCAAGAAGGCTGCACGCAAGGCTCCGGCCAAGAAGGCCGCTGCCAAGAAGGTCGCGAAGAAGGCCGTGAAGCGCACTGTCAAGAAGGCAGCTGCGAAGAAGGCCGTGAAGCGCACGGCCAAGAAGGCTGCGGCGAAGAAGGCTCCGGCTCGCAAGGCTGCGCGTCGCCGCGTTGCCAAGAAGGCCGCTGCCAAGAAGTAGCAGGCTCACCGTCCACGGACGGCAAAAAGCCCCGCATCCCAACGGATGCGGGGCTTTTTGCATGGCGGGTGCCTCACGCAAGTATGAGCCGCCAGCCGACCCTAGGATCGGATGCCATGGTCACGGTGCGCGCTCCCCTGTCGGCAGGAACACTGTCGGCGACCCGCGCCGTGCCGGCGTCGATCCCGCGCCCTGAGTACGTCGGCCGTCCTGCTCCCACCGCCGCTCCCGGACCCGAGCGCAAGGACGCCGACACGATTGCTCGCATGCGCCGCGCCGGCCGCCTGGCCGCCGACGCCCTGGCCGAGGTCGGCCGACACATCGTTCCCGGCGTCACCACCGACGAGCTCGACCGCATCGGCCACGACTTCCTGGTCGCCCACGGCGCCTACCCCTCCACCCTGGGCTACCGCGGCTACCCCAAGTCGCTGTGCACCTCCCTCAACGAGGTCATCTGCCATGGGATCCCCGATTCCACGGTCCTCATGGAGGGGGACATCTGCAATATCGACATCACGGCCTATCTCGACGGGGTCCACGGCGACACCAACGCCACTTTTCTGGTCGGCGAGGTCCGCGAGGAGGTCCGGCTCCTGGTCGAGCGGACCCGGGAGGCCACCCGGCGGGGCATCAATGCGGTGGCGCCGGGGCGGCCCATCAACGCCATCGGCCGGGTGATCGAGTCGTATGCCCGCCGCTTCGGCTACGGGGTGGTGCGCGACTTCACCGGGCACGGGATCGGCACGTCGTTCCACTCCGGCCTGATCATCCCCCACTTCGACGACCCCCGGGCCGACCGGATGATCGAGGCCGGCATGACCTTCACCATCGAGCCGATGATCACCCTGGGCACCCACGACTACCGCATGTGGGACGACGGCTGGACCGTCGTCACCGCCGACCTCGCGTGGACAGCGCAGTTCGAGCACACCATCCTCGTCACCGAGACTGGTGCCGAGATCCTCACCCTTCCGACCGGAACGGAGATCTGGCCGTGAACTCTTCGGTGAACACCGCCCCGACCGACACCATGTGGCCCGCCGACGTCATGACCCTGTGCATCGACATCGGTGGCAGTGGCTTCAAGGCATCCATCGTCAACAGCCAGGGCGCCATGCAGACCGAGCGCGTGCGCGTCGACACCCCGTACCCGTGCCCGCCGGACGTGTTCGTTCCGACCGTCGGTGCGCTGGTCGCGCCACTGCTGCCGCAGGCCCATCGCGTCTCCGTCGGCTTTCCCGGCCTGGTCCGGCACGGCTGCGTCATCGAGGTGCCGTCGCTGTCGCGCGCGGAGTACGGCGGCGAGCGCGACGAGACCCTCGCGGCGGCCTGGACCGGATTCGACCTCGCCCATGCCCTGGCCGAGCAGTTCCAGCGCCCCACCAAGGTCGTCAACGACGCCGACATGCAGGGCTGCGCGGTCGTCAGGGGCACCGGCATGGAGTTCGTCATGACCCTGGGCACCGGGGTCGGCACCGCCCTGTTCCTCGACGGGCGCCTGCTGCCCCACCTGGAGCTCTCCCACGGCCCGCTGAAGGACGGCATGTCCATCGACATCGCCCTGGGCAACGCCCAGCGCAAGAAGGACGGCCATGAGAAGTGGGTCAAGAACGTCAAGAAGGCCATCAAGGTGTTTCACGAGACCTTGTACTTCGACCACCTCTATGTCGGTGGCGGCAATGCCAAGTACCTGTCGGCCGCTGAGGTGGGCGGCAACGCCGAGCTGATCCCCAACTCCTCGGGGATCCTGGGCGGGGTGCGCGTGTGGGAGCTCGACCCGGGTACCTGATCGGACCACCCGCACGAAAGTCCGCTTTTCAACTACACGCGTTAGCCTTGGGCCATGACTCGGTGGCTCAGTGCGGACGAGCAGCGCCACTGGCGGGCGTGGCTGGCGACCACCCAGCTCCTCACCGATCGCCTGGACCGCGATCTGCAGGAGGCCGCCGGGGTCACCCTGGCCGACTACGAGATCCTCGTGCGCCTGTCTGAGGCGCCCGACCGGCGCATGCGGATGAGCGAACTCGCCGAGCAGACCCTGTCGTCGCGCAGCCGCCTGTCACACCAGGTCGACCGCATGGAGCGCGCCGGCCTGATCGAGCGGATGCCCTGCCCCGACGACCGACGCGGCTCCTTCGCCGTGCTCACCGACGCCGGCTGGCGCACCCTCGTCGCCGCCGCACCCGACCACGTGGCGTCCGTGCGCGAGCACCTGGTCGACGTGCTCTCCCCCACCGAATTCGC
>CAYFLO010000116.1:0-5621 GCA_964343995.1 uncultured Bifidobacteriaceae bacterium | reverse complement strand
GGTCGACACCGCTCTCGACGTCTGCCGCGAGGAGATCGCTTCCGTTGTCGCGCGTGGTCTCACCGCCGACGAGGTCGCGCGCGGGCGCGGACAGGTCAAGGGAGCCACGGTGCTGGGCCAGGAGGACACCGGTGCCCGCATGACCCGGCTCGGCAAGAGCGAGATCAATGGCGATCCGCTGCTGTCGATCGACGAGATCCTCACCCGTGTCGATGCGGTCACGGTCGGCGACGTGCACGACCTGGCGATCGACCTGCTGACACCGGATGCCGCGCTCGCGGTCATCGGGCCGTTCGATGACGCCGCGCGGTTCGCGTCGCGCTGACGCGGCGGTTCCCCGTGGCGGCTAGGGTGCGGCCATGATCCGGGTGGGCGTGGTGGGTGCGCGTGGCCGCATGGGTGCCACGGTCGTGCAGGCGGTGCAGGAGGCCGATGGCCTTGACCTCGTGGCCGCGATCGACCTCGGTGATCCGCTGTCGACCCTGGCCGAGGCCAAGGCGCAGGTGGTCGTCGACTTCACCACGCCGGGCGCGGTGATGCCGACCCTGGAATACGTCATCGCGCAGGGCATGTCGGCCGTCGTGGGCACGACCGGTTTTGACGATGCCCGGCTCGCACAGGTGCGCGACTGGTGTGCCGTGCAGCCGCAGGTCGGCGTGCTCATCGCCCCGAACTTCGGCATCGGTGCTGTGCTCATGATGCGATTCGCCGCCCAGGCGGCTCCGTATTTCGAGTCCGTCGAGATCGTCGAGCTCCATCATCCGAACAAGGCCGATGCCCCCTCGGGAACCGCGGGTCATACCGCGAGGGCGATCGCTGCAGCACGTGCCGGCATGCCGGCCGCTCCCGACGCGACGGAGGAGGAGCTTCCGGGTGCGCGGGGTGCGCGCGTCGACGGCATCCCGGTGCACTCCCTGCGCGTGCGCGGACTGGTGGCGCATCAGGAGGTCATCCTCGGCGGGCCCGGGGAGACGCTCTCGATCCGACACGATTCCCTCGACCGCACGTCGTTCATGCCCGGTGTCGTGCTCGCGGTGCGCCGAGTGCAGGACCACCCGGGACTCACGGTGGGGCTCGACGCCTACCTCGACGCTCCTGCCTAGCGGCACATCAGCACGCGTCCGTTCAGGTCGCCCAGCCCAGGGCGCGCAGGGCGGCCGCGGTGATGGCGGCGACGAGCACGACGACCAGGAACGGCGCCCGCAGCATCAGGGCGATGATGGCCACCACCAGGCCGACCAGCCGGGCGTCGATCACCAGGGACTGACCTGCGCCGAAGGTCTGCACGGCCACGAGTCCGGCGAGCAGGGCCACGGGGAGCATCGCCGCCACGCGGCGCACGACGGCACGGTCGAGCAGCGATGCCGGAAGCAGGTAGCCGATCAGCTTCTCCACATAGCAGCCGAGGGATCCGGCCAGGACGGCGATCCAGATCATGCGGCACCGTCCGTGGTGGTCTGCCCAGGCTCCGGTGTCGAGCGTCGGGTGAGGGCGACGGCGGCGAACGCGACGAGGGCGCAGGCGAGGACGGGAATACCCGGACGCAGCACCGGGGTGAGGGCGATGGCCAGGGCAGCGCTCACCAGAGCCACGGCCCACGCCGTGCGCCCGACCAGGCGCGGCCACAGCAAGGCGATGAAGCCCGCGGGGATCGCCGCGTCCAGGCCCAGGGTGCGTGGATCGTGCAGCACCGAGGCGCCCAGGGCGCCGACGAGCGTGCCGAGGTTCCACAGCACGTAGATCGCCAGCCCGGTGCTCCAGAATGCGTGGCGACTGGCCGCCGGAGGTTCGGGATGGGCCAGGGCCATGGCCGTGGACTCGTCGATCGTGAACTGGGCCGCCGCCGGCGCGCGCCACCAGCGTCCGCGAAGGAGCGGTGCGAGGGACAGGGCGTACAGGCCGTTGCGAGCACCGAGCAACCACGCGGTCAGCACGGCAGCGATGACGCCGCCGCCGGCGCCGAGCACGCCGACGAGGGCGAACTGCGAGGCGCCGGTGAACATGAGCAGCGAGAGAACCTGCGTCTGCAGCGGACTGAGTCCGCTGGCCACGCTGATGGCCCCGAACGACAGCGCGTAGGCGCCGGTGGCGATGCCGATACTGGCCGCTTGGACAGTGATCGCGCGATGACGCAGGGGGAACACATCGTGACCGTATCGGTCCTCGTGTCCGGGGTGCGATGTCGGTGCGGGTCGGTAGGGTCCGTATGACAGTGATTCCGATAGGGATCCCGCGCACGTTCACTCGGGGGAGTGGGATTCATGAACGGGCCCGCGCGCGATTCGTCGTCGGCCATCCGCCTTGCCATCGTCGACGGCCGAGCCCTCGTGGCCTCCAGCCTCCAGGCGCTCATGGACTCCCGTGAGGATTCCGGCATCGTCACCGTCTACGCCGGCGACGACATCTCCGCGGCCCTGGCGTCCGATCCGCAGGTGGTCCTCATCGATGTCGAGGCAGCGCATAGGCGCGGCAGCCTGGATCGCGACACTGCCAAAGTCGGGTCATGTGCCCTTGTGCTCTTCGGCTCCGGACGCGACCTTGAGGCCGTGCGCCGGGGTATGCGCGCAGGCGCCATGGGCTATGTCAGCAGTTCGGCGACCTATGAGGAGCTGCGCGACACCATCGTGCAGGCGGCGGCCGGTGAGACGACCCTCACGCCGCAGCTCGCCACCATCCTGGGGGCGGCCGATGGCCCTCCCGCACTCAGCGAGCGTGAGCGCCAGGCCCTGTCGCTGTATGTGCAAGGGATGAAGCTCTCGGCCGTCGCCACGGCGCTGGGAGTCTCACCGCACACCGCTCGGGAGTACCTGGATCGCGTGCGCGACAAGTACGCGCGGCAGGGGCGTGTCGTGCGCACCCGCACCGAGCTCTATGCCGCAGCGCTCAAGGACGGGCTTCTCGGCTCGTCCTGACCACGTTCCCATCCAACACACGAGGACGGGCCTGTATCCGGTTCAGTCCCCGGCGATGGGGACAGTCATGAGGTGCGGCGCAGGTTGCTCGCGCGTCACCATGGGGCACCGGCGCCCGCGGGGGAGTCGCCGGCCCGGCTCGGGATCTCTCGTGGAACCCGAGCCGCCCGCATTCCGCAGCCCAGTGACGTCACCGCACGGCGGTGGACAGTCGGATCTCCCGTCGCGTGCGTCCGTCCGGCGCCTGCAGGTCACGCCAACTGCCATCGGCCGCCCAGCCCGCCGACTCCAGGAACGTGCGACGCGCAGCATCGTCGACGCCGCACCACGCCGTGAGCACCTCGGTCGCACACATGTCCGCGGCCGCGGCGAGCAGGCGCGACCCATGTCCGAGGCGACGCGCCTGAGGGTCCACCTCCAGGGAGTGCAGGCAGGTCTCGGACGCGTCGGCGTCCGGATCGTCGGCAGGTCCCAGTGCGGCGTAGCCGCACACGTCCCCGCGTGCATCGGTGGCGATGAGGACGAGGTGACGTGGGCTCGGCGGCGCGGTGATCGCGGCCGCCCAGGCCGACGTGACGTCGAGCACCGTGGCGTCTCCGAGGAGCTCGGCCGGCACGCCGGCGTCGCGCCAGCAGTCGAGGGTCACCCGGGCGATCACGGGCGCATCCTGCGCGCGCGCATCGCGGACACCGGTGGGCATGGAGATCATTGTGGTGGCCCGCTGGATAGGGTGCGCGCGTGGCTGGCGATCCGGGGTCCTCCTCCGACGTGACTCCTGTCGAGGTCACCTTCCGCGACGATGTCACCGTCGAGCTCGTCCGCGGCAGCGCCAGCGACGCCGACGTGATCTTCGCGGCCCGCGTCTCCACGGCCGGGGAGCAGTCGCTCGACGACATCAACGGCGACGCCGAGCGGTCGACCGGCCTGGTCAACTACCTCATGCGCGAGCGGCACGGCAGCCCGTTCGAGCACAACTCGATGACCTTCTTCGTGCGCGCCCCGATCTTCGTGTGGCGCGAGCACATGCGTCATCGCATCGCCTCCTACAACGAGGAGTCCGGCCGCTACCGCCAGCTCGAGCCGGTGTTCTACGTCCCCGCGCGCGAGCGCGCCGTGGTGCAGGTGGGCAAGACCGGCGCCTACGAGTTCCTGCCGGGCACCGAGGCTCAGTACGACCTCATCGACTCCGCGATGAAGGATTCGTGCCGGCGCGCGTATGCGGCCTATCTGGAGATGCTCGACGCCGGGATCGCCCGTGAGGTCGCGCGCATGGTGCTGCCGGTGTCGATCTACTCCAGCGCCTACGTCACCCTCAACGCTCGCTCGCTCATGAACTTCCTGTCCTTGCGACGCAAGGCCGAGGGCTCGCACTTCCCGTCGTACCCGCAGCGCGAGATCGAGATGGTCGCCGAGCGCTACGAGGAGGAGTGGGCACGGCTCATGCCGATCACCCACGCGGCCTTCGTCAAGAACGGCCGGGTCGCTCCGTAGCGCACGCCGTACGAGCCTCCCGATAGCCTTGGGCCATGCCCGGTCCGACCACCCCTGAGCGCCCCTTCGGCGTCATGCTCACCGCGATGGTGAGCCCGTTCACCGCCGACGGCGCCCTGGATCTCGACGGTGCGCAAGAGCTCGCCACCCACCTGGTTGACCGCCTCGGCCACGACGGCCTGGTCATCAACGGCACGACGGGGGAGTCGCCGACCAAGACCGACGAGGAGGACATCGCCATCCTGCGCGCGGTCCTCGACGCGGTGGGCGATCGCGCCACGATCATCGCCGGCGTCGGCACCAACGACACCGCCCACAGCATCCATGCCGCAAAGGCGGCGGCCAAGGTCGGCGCCCATGGCGTCATGGCCGTCACGCCGTACTACAACCGCCCGCCGCAGGAGGGCCTGGTGCGGCACTTCCATGCGGTTGCCGATGCCACCGACCTGCCGCTCATCACCTACGACATCCCCAAGCGCACCGGCACCGCGATCGAGCTCGACACGATGATGCGCATCGCCGAGCACCCGCGCATCGTGGCCAACAAGGACGCCAAGGGCGACCTCGACTTCAGTCAGTGGGGCATGGCGCGCACGGGGCTGGCCTGGTACTGCGGCGACGACATCATCAACCTGCCCATGCTTGCCGTCGGTGCCGCCGGAATGATCTCGGTGGTGGGACACGTGGTCGGCGATCGTCTTGCCGCGATGGCCGCCGCGCTGCGCGCGGGTCGTCCCGACGAGGCCGCGCAGATCAACCGCTCCCTGCTTCCGGTCTACACCGGCATGTTCCGCACCCAGGGCGTCATCCTCACCAAGGCGGCCCTGCAGATGCAGGGGCTGCCCGCCGGCCCGGTGCGCCTCCCGCTCGTCGATGCCACCCCCGAGCAGCGCGAGCAGTTGCGGCGCGACCTGGCGGCCGGTGGCGTCGAGGGCTTCGCCGCATGAGTCATCCCAAGCTTCCGCCACCGCCCGCTCTGGCCCCCGGCGCGCTGCGCATGGTCGCCCTCGGCGGCCTGGGGGAGATCGGCCGCAACATGCTGGTGATGGAGTGCGACGGACGCCTGCTCATCATCGACTGCGGTGTGCTCTTCCCCGAGGAGCACCAGCCGGGCATCGATCTCATCCTCCCGGACTTCGGTCCGATCCTGGACCGCCTCGACGACATTGAGGCGGTGGTGCTCACGCACGGGCACGAGGATCACATCGGGGCGCTCCC
>CAYFLO010000115.1:0-5646 GCA_964343995.1 uncultured Bifidobacteriaceae bacterium | reverse complement strand
CCGATGACCGCGCCGACGATCGCAAACGGTGCGATGCCCGCGCCCGCGGTGCCGATGATGAGCAGACCCAGCAGGCCGGAGGTGAACGGCAGGCGCGTCATGACGGTGGACGCGGTGGCCACGCCGAGGGCCACCAGCGGCGTGACGGACACGTCGGGCAGAACCAGGTGGGCGAGCACGCCGCAGGCCACGCCGATGAAGGCCGCGGGGAAGATCGGACCGCCGCGGAACCCGCCGCCCAGGCCGAGGGCGTAGACGAGCACTTTTCCAACGATGATGACGATGACCAGCCCGATCGAGGTCTCCGCGACGATGGCCGGCATGCCGGACTGTCCGGAGAACAGGATCTCGGTGTAGTTCGCACCGAAGCCGTACACGGCGATGATCGCCACGATCGCGGTGCCCAGGGCGGCGACGATGAGGGTGACGGTGGAGGCCTTCGTGGCGATCGCGTCGACGCGCTCGCCGAGCTCGCGGGTGACGGCGCACACGATCGCGACGACGATGGCCACGACGACGGATGCGGCAAGGTCGCCGAACTTCAGCGTGGGGTACTGCGGCAGGCCGTCGACGGCCAGGGAGTGCAGGCCCAGACCGGGGATGTGGGCCCAGCCCACCTGGGTGAGGTAGCCCGCGCCGAGGGCGACCAGGCCGGGCAGCATGAGCACGCGCGGTGCCGCACCCACGGCGACGAACTCCAGCAGCATGAACGCTGCGACGAAGGGGTTGCCGAAGATCGATCCGATCGCGGCGAAGCCGCCCAGGAACATGGCGGCGGAGGCGACGGTGGCCGGTGACTTGCGCATGATGAGTGCGGCGCAGGTGGAGCCGACGACGATGAGCGGGGCCTCCGGACCGAGCGATGCTCCGAATATGAGGGTGGCCGCTGCGGCGATGAGCACGCCGGGCACCGTGCGCACGGGATCGTCGAAGTGGAAGCCGGTGAGCGGACCGCGACCGGTGGCGCCGGGAAGGCGGCGCGCCGCCAGGATGATCGCGGCGGCGACGAGCAACCCGATGATGAGGATCCACCACGGCAGGGCGTCCAGGCCCATGGCCTGCGGCAGCGAGAAGAAGTACAGGTGCTGGAGCTGGTCGATGCCGTCCAGGAAGAACTGCGCGATCGACGAGCCGACGAAGCCCACGACGATCGCGATGATGAAGGACTTCGTCGTGACCTTCTCGGCGGCCAGGGGGTTGGCCGGGGCGGCGGATCCGGAGGTGCCGGCCGCGGCCGGGGTGGGCGTCGTCATGGCGCCATTGTGGTGGGCGCCTAGGCCGAACCGGAGTGTTCGACGATCCACGCGGCGATGTCGGGCACATCGAACTCCCCGCGGGCAACGTCGAGCACGAAGGCCTCGGCCTCGTCGACGGTGTAGGTGAGGTGGACGCCGTTGAGGAGGAGGAAGACCTTCATCGCCGACCAGGCGATGCGCTTGTTGCCGTCGATCAGGGCGTGGTTGCGGGCCAGGGAGTGCATAAGTGCAGCGGCCTGGGTGTCGAGCGTGGGGTAGGCGAGGTCGCCGAAGACCGTGGTCTGCGGGCGCATCACCGCGGAGTCGAGCAGGCCGATGTCGCGGACCTGGTAGCCGGGGATGACGCCGTGGGCGATCTCCATCAGGTCCAGCAGGGTGAGGAAGTCGGTCTCCACGCGGCTACTGGCTCAGGCGCTCGAGGAGCTCGGCGTCGTCATGGGCCACTGCGGCGATGGCCGCGGCGAGGCGACTCTGGCGGGCCGAGACGTACTGGGCGATCGCCAGGCGGGCGACCTCCTGCATGGAGGTGCCCTCGCGCTCGGCGCAGGCGCGCAGGGCGGCGGACTCCTCGTCCGTGAGGCGGAGCGTCATGGCCATGAGGAGACGATACCACGGTGATACCACGATGGTGAGGGGTTATGACGGTCAGGCCGGGAGGTCCTCGGCGTCGACGATCCGGTAGGCGTAGCCCTGCTCGGCCAGGAATCGCTGGCGGTGCTGCGCGAAGTCGGCATCGACGGTGTCGCGCGTGACGATCGAGTAGAAGTGCGCGGTGCGCCCGTCGTGCTTGGGCCGCAGCACTCGACCGAGGCGCTGCGCCTCCTCCTGGCGCGATCCGAAGGTGCCACTCACCTGGATCGCCACCGACGCCTCGGGCAGGTCGATGCTGAAGTTCGCGACCTTGCTCACGACGAGCACCCGGTGCTCGCCCTGGCGGAAGGCCTCGAACAGTCGCTCGCGCTCGCGCACGGGCACGTCGCCGGTGATGACCGGCGCCTGCAGGTGCTCGCCGATCTCGGCGAGCTGGTCGAGGAACTGCCCGATGACGAGGATCTGGTCGTCGGGGTGGGCGGCGACGATGCGCTCGGCCAGCCGCACCTTCTCGGGCGCCGACGCGGCCAGCCGGTAGCGGTCCTCCGGCTCGGCCATCGCGTAGGTCATGCGGTCCTTGTCCGGCAGCGAGATGCGCACCTCGACGCAGTCGGCGGGGGCGATGTAGCCCTGCGCCTCGATGTCCTTCCACGGCGCGTCGTAGCGCTTGGGCCCGATGAGTGAGAAGACGTCGGACTCCAGCCCGTCCTCGCGCACGAGCGTGGCGGTGAGACCGAGGCGACGTCGCGACTGGATGTCGGCGGTGAAGCGGAAGATCGGCGCGGGCAGCAGGTGCACCTCGTCGTAGATGATCAGGCCCCAGTCGCGGGAGTCGAACACCTCCAGGTGCGGGTAGATGCCCTGCCGCTTGGTCGTCATCACCTGGTACGTCGCGATGGTGACCGGACGGATCTCCTTACGCGCACCGGAGTACTCACCGATCTCGTCGGCGGTGAGAGTCGTGCGGCGCAGCAGCTCGTCGCGCCACTGTCGCGCCGACACGGTGTTGGTCACCAGGATGAGCGTGGTGGCCTGCGCCATCACCATCGCCAGTGCGCCGACGATGGTCTTGCCTGCTCCACACGGAAGCACGACAACACCGCTGCCGCCGTGCCAGAAGCCCTCGGCCGCCTCGTTCTGATACGTGCGCGGCTGCCAGGTGGTGGCGTCCAGGCCAATGGCGTGACGCTCGCCGTCGACGTAGCCGGCGACATCCTCCGCAGGCCAGCCCAGTTTGACCAGGGCCTGCTTGAGGTGGCCGCGCTCACTGGGGTGCACGGCCACGGTGGTGTCGTCGAGCCGCGCGCCGAGCATCGAGGCGATCTTCTTGGTGCGCAGCACCTCCTCCAGCACCGGCAGGTCGATGGCCTGGAGCACGAGCCCGTGCACCGGGTGGTTGGCCAGCTGCAGGCGCCCGTAGCGCGCCATCGTCTCGGCGACGTCGACGAGCAGCGCGTGCGGAACCGGATAGCGCGAGTAGCGCAGCAGCGTGTCGATGACCTGCTCGGCATCGTGACCGGCCGCGCGCGCGTTCCACAGGCCCAGCGGCGTCAGCCGGTAGGTGTGGATGTGCTCGGGGGCCCGCTCGAGCTCGGCGAACGGCGCTATCGCCTTGCGGGCGTCGGCCGCCTGGGCATGGTCGACCTCCAGCAGCAGCGTCTTGTCGCTCTGGACGATCAGGGGGCCGTCGGGCACCGGACAAGGCTAGGTGCCTGCGCTCACGGCCGCGCGCGCGGGCCGGGCGGCTACGGTGACGGCATGACCGCTCGGGCGATCGCCGACGCTGCGGCCGATGCCGATGCGGCCGGTGCGCGTGCCGGCGTTGCGCTGGTGAGCCTGGACGATCCGGACGCGCTCGACCGGGCTCGCGACCTGTTCGACCTCACCTGGCCGGCCCTCGACGGCACCACGCAGGTGACTCCCAACCTCCTTCGCGCGCTGCTGCACGCAGGAGCGCACGTGGGTGCGGCGGTCGACGCCGCGGGCCAGATCGTGGGGGCCACGTTGGCGTTCCCCGCGTGGTCCGACGACGGTCACCGGCACCTGCACTCGCACATGGCCGCGGTGCCGCCCGCACTGCGCGATCGCGGGATCGGACGGGCCCTGAAGCTGCACCAGCGCGTATGGGCGCTGGAGCGCGGCATCGACACGATCGCCTGGACCTTCGACCCACTCGTGCGCCGCAACGCCGAGCTCAACCTGCATCGCCTGGGGGTCGAGGTGGGGGAGTACAAGGTCGACTTCTACGGCCCGCTCGTCGACGGCATCAACACCGGCGAGCCCACCGACCGGCTGGTGGTGTGGTGGCGGCTGGACTCCCCGCACGTCGCCGCCGTCGTGCGCCAACCCCTCCCGCTTCTGGACGCGCAGGCGCTGCGCGCCGACGGCCGCGTGATCACCGGCATCGCCATCCCCGACGACATCGTCGACCTGCGCACGAGCGACCCGATCCGGGCGCGCGAGTGGCGCCTGCGCGTGCGCGAGGAGTTCGTGGCGGCCTTCGGGCGCGGCGCGCACGTCATCGGCCTGGACACCCACGGCTACGTCCTGGAGGACTCATGACCATCGACGTGCTGCGCGTGCATCGGGTGCAGATGCCGCTCGTGCGCCCCTTCCGCACGAGCTTCGGCACCGAGACGGTGCGCGATCTGCTGCTCGTCGAGGCGATCACGTCCGACGGTGCCGTGGGCTGGGGCGAATGCGTGACGATGCACCGGCCGGCGTACAGCTCGGAGTTCACCGACGGCGCCCTGCTGGTCATGCGCGAACACCTCGTGCCGGCCCTGCGCGGGGTGGACGCCGACCCGTTCTCCGTGCGCGCCGCCATGGATGAGGTGGCCGGGCACCCGATGGCCAAGTGCGCGATCCAGACCGCGGTGCTCGACGCCTGGCTGCGCACGCGTGGCGAGCGGCTGGCCGACTTCCTGGGCGCCACGCGCACGGCGGTGGACTGCGGGGTGTCGGTGGGCATCCCGTCGTCGATCCCGGCGCTGCTCGACGAGGTTGGCGGCTACGTCAACGCGGGCTATCGCCGCATCAAGCTCAAGATCGAGCCGGGCTGGGACATGGAGGCCGTGGCTGCCGTGCGCGCCGCGCACCCGACCATCCCGCTGCAGGTCGACGCCAACCAGGCCTACACCCGCGACGACATCGAGCACCTGGCTGGGCTCGACGACTTCAACCTGCTGCTCGTCGAGCAGCCCCTGCACGAGGACGACTGGTACGGCCATGTGCTGCTCTCGCAGCGCATCACCACGCCGGTGTGCCTGGATGAGTCGATCCTGTCGGCGGACTCCGCGCGGTCGGCGATCGAGATGGGTGCCACGACGGTCATCAACATCAAGCCCGGACGCATGGGCGGGTACCTGCAGGCCCGCGAGGTGCTCGACGTCTGTGTCGATTCCGGGATCGCGGCCTGGTGCGGCGGCATGCTCGAGACCGGTGTGGGACGCGCGGCCAATGTGGCCGTCGCGGCGATGCCGGGCTGCACGCTGCCGGGCGACACCAGCGCGTCCGACCGCTACTACGCCACCGACGTCACCGAGCCGTTCGTGCTGCGCGATGGGCAGCTCGACGTTCCTACGGGCCCCGGAATCGGTGTTGCGCCGATCGCCTCTCTGCTCGATGAGGTCACGGTTGCGCGCGAGGAACTGCGCCCCGCCTGACGTCAGACGCTGACGGTGTCGGCCTCGGCGATGCCGGTCACGCGCGACACCGAGAACGTGCGCACGGTCTGCGAGCCGTGGTCGTAGGCGAGCAGCACGCCGCCGCCCAGGCGCACCGGGTCGACGACCTGCGT
>CAYFLO010000114.1:5203-5655 GCA_964343995.1 uncultured Bifidobacteriaceae bacterium | reverse complement strand
CGAGCGCGTGCTGTCGGCGTGGTCGACCGGCTGGCGCGGCCGGCTGCTGGCGGCCCTTCTGCTCCCCGAACTCCTCTACGACGTGTTCCTCCAGGTCGTCTTCCTCACCTGCCTGACGAAGATCAGCCTGGGCAAGCAGGCCCGCTGGGGCCATGTGCAGCATCCGGCGGCGACATGATCCGTGCCGGTCTGCTTCTGCCCCAGAGCATCCTCACGGCGACGTGGTTCTTGACCTTCGCCCTCTTCGTGGGCTTCAACACCCTCATCTACGTCGGGCTGACGATGGCCAAGATCGTGCCGTGGCCCTCCCAGATCCGTCCCGCGCGCGTGCGCGCCCTCGTGCGTTCCCATCCCCAGGAGGACACCGTGCCGATCACTGCCACCGCCGCGTCGCAGCCACCCGCGAATCCGTACACCCGGCAGCGCATGGCCTCGGCCACGCAGAACATCCC
>CAYFLO010000114.1:0-5193 GCA_964343995.1 uncultured Bifidobacteriaceae bacterium | reverse complement strand
CACCTACTCCACGGTGGCTCTCGTCGTGCTCCCGCCGGTGTCGATGTCGTGGCGGGTGACCATGACGGTCGGTGTGCTCGCGCTTGCGGCCGTCATCACCGCATGCATCATCGTTGACGCGGTCGAGACCTTGCCGTGGATGATCGGTGCGATTGCAGCGTTCGCCTCGGGGGTGGTTCTGCTCCAGTTGCGCCTGAACCTCGTCGACACCCTCACCGACGAGCAGCAGCGCAGCCACGAGCTCATGACCACTGACCCGCTCACCGGCCTGCTGAGTCGGCAGGGACTCCAGACCCTGGCTCCGTCCGTGATCGGCGTGGCCGGTGAGGCAGGCATCGACGTGCGCATGACCGTGTGCATGATCGACGACCTCGCTGCCATCGCGGCCGACTACGGATTCGTCTACACCGACGATGTCATCGAGGCGACGGCGCGAGCGGTGGCGCAGGAGTCCCCTGCGGGCGATCTCACAGCACGCTGGAGTGACGGCACGTTTGCGGTGCTGGGGGTGGGGAACGCGCTCGATGCGCACGACTTCGGCGCGCGGGTGATGCAGGGGATTGCGATGTCCGGAGTGGCACTGGGCAAGAGACCGATCACGGTGTCGGTGCGCACCGATGCTCTTCCGCCGGCACAGGCGAGCCTGGATTCCCTGGTCATGGGCGCCCTGAAGGAATGACGTCGACCGGTGCGTGACGTGCATGAAGAAGTGTGCGCGGAATTCAGCGCGGTTCCTGGGGAACGTGCTCAGCCGACGGCGCGTCGCACACTCGTGATCCCTGGCCGCCACCTGCATCGGGGCACTGCACTCGCCCTCGCCGGATCGGCCCTTGTGCTCGCGGGCTGCAGTGCCGCTGCGCAGTCGGCACCCAGCACGCCGAGCGTCACTCCCGAGCAGTCGTTCCGCTACCACCTGCCGTACACGATGGCGGCGGAGGTCAACGCGCGCATGCCGATGGCCGGGGAGTACATCGGTGGGGCACCCCCGGAGCAGTTCGCCGGCGAGGCGTCGTGGGTAACGCTGGAGGCCGCGGCCCAGCAGGCATGCGCCACGGCAAAGTCACAGGGCTGGCACGCGGCGCGTGCCGAGCTCGAGACGACCCTGAACACGGGCGTGGGTGCGGATGCACCGTCGAGCCTGCTCGTCAGTGCCGTGGTGAATGCGGCGACGGCACCGGCGTCGTACTGCCCATAGGCATCGTGCGGTCGCCGCGTCAACGGCGACGCGTCCCCGTCACCTGATACGCGCAATTCATCGGTGCTGCTAGAAACCTCTCCATGACCACCGCGGCCCCGTCGACGTCACGCACACGCATGCTTTTGTGGCAGCTGGCCCTCACGGCGGTAGCGCTGTGGCTGCCGATCATCGTCGGCCGGATCGTCTTGGGTGCGCCGGCGATGACCATGCTTCTCTTCGGCACACTGTCGGGCCTCATCAGCACGATCGCGGGCGGCCGGAGAGTGGGATCCGCTGCGGCGATCACCTTCGTTCTGGCGGCGCCGATCGCGCTCGTCGCCGGACAGGATCCGATCGCCGGTACCTGCGTGATGGCTTTGGCGTGCCTGCTCATCGGCGGCGCGTCCTACTACAAGCGCTACTCCGGCTTCAGCATCATCCTGGTCGGCCTGCTGTTCACGGTCACCCTGCCGGCCACCGTCGCGGGCAGTCTCGAGGGCGGACTCACCCAGAACGAGTACCTGCTCCGGATCGTCATGGGCACGGCGGTGTGCGGATTCTGGCCGGTGATCATCGTCCCGCTCATGCATGGGGTGCGGAGTATTCCGCGCACGGCCACCTACGAGATCCCCGATGTCGCGCGCTACGCCGTGGCGCTGGCCGTACTCGTCGGAGCCACTACGTTCTACGCCCTGGTGTGGGGGCAGCAGAACCACGGCGTGTGGCTTCCGCTCACCCTGATCATGGTCATGCAGGTGCAGCCGGGGTCAGCGCCGCATCGCACGGCCCAGCGCATCACTGGCACCGTCGCCGGCGCGATCGTGGCCGCCGTGCTCGCGACCTTCTTCCACCAGGCCTGGGAGATCGGGGCCATCTTCGCCCTCACGACGATCGGCCTCCTCCTCACCGTGGGCCGGGAGCCTTACGGCCGCTTCGTTTTCTTCCTGACCATCCTCATCCTCACCGGGGTCTCCGCCGGTGAGCCGGCCCTCGAGGCAAGCCTGCAGCGCATCTGGTTCACCCTGCTGGGCTGCGGTATCGCGATCGCGGTCTATCTGGCGAAGGTGGTCTACCTGCACCACGCCACTGCTGCGCGTAAGCGGCCGATTCCCGCGCAGGTCAACGAGGGCCGTCCGGCCAACGCTGGACAGTGAGCCCGGGCGCTCCTACCGTCGGATTCATGGCGGCGACCACGTGGCGGGATCGCAAGAAGGCGCTGTGGCCGCTCGCCCTGGTGATGCCGCTGCTGCCGTTCGCGGCGGTTGCGCTGTTCTCCTGGTCCGGCTGGGCGCTGTGGCTGTGGCTCGGGCCGATCGTCATTCTCGGCGTCGTCCCCATCATCGACCTCGTCACGGGTGAGGATCTCTCCAGCCCGCCCGACGACGTCATCCCGGAACTGGAGCGTCGGCGCTACTACCGCGCGATCACCTACGCCTTCATCCCGCTGCAGCTCGCGGGATTCGTGTTCGCGTTCTGGTTCATCGCGTCCGGTGGGATGTCGGTGATGGAGCGCATCGGCCTTGCCGTGACCGTGGGATTCATCGGCGGTCTGGGCATCAACACCGCGCACGAGCTCGGGCACAAGAAGGAGCAGGTCGAGCGGTGGGCCTCGAAGGTCGCCCTCGCGCAGAGCGGCTACGGCCACTTCTACATCGAGCACAACCGCGGGCACCACGTGCGCGTGGCCACGCCGCAGGATCCGGCGAGCAGCCGTCTGGGGGAGAGCTTCTACGCATTCTGGCCGCGCACCGTGTTCGGGTCGCTGCGCAGTGCGTGGGGGCTGGAGCGGATGCGGCTGGCCCGCCGGGGCAAGAGCCCGCTCAGTCTGGGGAACGATCTGGTCAACGCGTGGGTGATGACGCTCGTGCTGTGGGTGGCGATGATCGCGTGGCTGGGCGTGACGATCGTGCCGTTCCTGCTCCTTCAGGCCTTCGTCGCCATCACGCTGCTGGAGGCGGTCAACTACCTGGAGCACTACGGGATGCTGCGGGCACGCGTGCGCACGGGGGACCGCGAGCGCTACGAGCGGGTGAATCCCACCCACAGCTGGAACTCCAACCACATCGCCACGAACGTGCTGCTTTACCACCTGCAGCGGCACAGCGATCACCACGCGCTGCCCGCCCGTCGCTATCAGGCGCTGCGCGACGACCGCTCGGCTCCCTCACTGCCGACGGGCTACGGGGGCATGATCGTGCTCGCGCTCGTGCCGCCGCTGTGGCGTCGCGTGATGGACCCGCGGGTGGCAGCTCATGTCGGCGGCGACCTGTCACGTGCCAACCTCACGCCGCGACGCCAGCGCGCGATGGCTATGAGCACGCCCATGGCCGTCCGGGCGGATGTCTTCACCGTGCAGGCGGGGACGGGCCCGACCTGGTCGTGTTCGAGCTGCGGGTACCGGTACGACGAGCGCACCGGCGAGCCGCGCGAGGGTTTCGACCCCGGCACCGCGTGGGCGAGCATCCCGGAGACCTGGTGCTGCCCGGACTGCGGTGTCCGGGAGAAGGTGGATTTCGTCCGGGTCGACGCCTAGGGCGCTACCGGTCCTGAGGCGTTCATTCCCTTTCCAGTACGGGGGACGTACGCTTCGCCTCGATCCCGGGAGCCTCCGGGGATGACGTGGAAGGGACGACGCGTGTCGATCAAGAAGGCAGTTCTCGTTGCAGCGGCGGGCATGGGCATCGCCCTGGCTTCGGTCCTCGCGGCGTCGCCGGCATCGGCCCACCACGGCTACGGGAGCGTCGGCGTCGACGCGTCGAACGGCACCGTCGGCGTCAACCAGGTCGTGACCGCGCACTACGACTTCCCCAACGGCGACTACCCCACCTGCTGGGATCCGCGCCAGGGCGTGACCTTCAGCTTCTCCCTCAGCAACGGCGTCAACCTCGGCACCGTCGATGCGACCTGCTCGGGCACCAGCACCTGGACAGGCACCGCCAACTGGAACCCGACCGCTGCCGGTCGCTTCACCGTGACCGCCATTGCCACCCAGCCGAACCTGGGCGGCAGCGGCCTGACCCTCGGCCAGGGCAGCACGACAGTCAACGTCGCCGGCGCGAAGCCCGCGGGGCCGACCGCTCCGGCCACCGTGCGCAACCTCAAGGTCACCGGTGTCTCGTCCAACGTGATCTCGCTGAACTGGGATGCACCCACCAGCGATGGCGGGTCGCCCATCAGCGGCTACATCGTGAAGTGGAGCGGCCCGACCAGCGGCCAGATCGTCGCCGGCGCGACCAACGCCAACGTGGGCACGCTGAAGTCCAACTCCACCTACACCTTCAGCGTCTCGGCCGCGAATGCCGTCGGCTGGAGCAACTGGGTCAGCGTGAACCAGATGACCGCCAACGGCCCGGCGCCGGTGCAGCAGCAGACGCTCGTTGGCCCGTCCTGGGCGGGCGGTGGCCCCAAGGTCAAGAGCGGCCAGTGGAAGACCTTCAACAACACCTCGAACCTCGACACGAACGCGGGATACAAGGCGCGGCTGAGTGCCGTCGCCAGTTCCTCAGTGAGGTCAGTGACCTTCCGTTACGTCGGCGACCAGGTGCAGGTGCGAGCCGTGTTGAGGCCCGGTGCCAGCAGTGGCTCCTTCACCCTGGTGGAGTCCTCGCCGGCCGTGCCGGGCTTCACGGCGATGTCGGTGACCCGAGCGATCAAGGTCCTCCGGTAGGGGACCCGCACGGGGCGGTCCGCTTCTGGAGCGGGTGACGGGAATCGAACCCGCACTGTCAGCTTGGGAAGCTGATGTTCTGCCATTGAACTACACCCGCGAGGTGCTCGCCCACAATAGCGAACGGCCGCTTGGGCGCCTCAGCCTCCGGTGACACGGCCGATGTCGGCCTTGCCGAAGTCCTCGCCCTTGCACAGCAGTAACTGTCCGCTCTGCCGCGCGAGGGCGTAGGCGAAGCAAGTCCCGAAGTTCAGGCCCGCCGGGTGGCCACTGCCGCGCCCTAGCCGGTGGTATCCACAGTCAGGGTGCGAGTACGAGAACGGTGCAGACGACGAGGAGGACGCTGACC
>CAYFLO010000113.1:4807-5736 GCA_964343995.1 uncultured Bifidobacteriaceae bacterium | reverse complement strand
GGAGGAGCCGGCCAACCAGGGCGCCTGGAGCTTCCTGGCGATGAACCTGCCGCAGGTGATCGGTCGTCCGCTGCGTGCGGTCACCCGACCCGCATCGTCGTCACCGGCCGTCGGCACCCACCACCGGCACGAGGCCGAGCAGCGTGCGGTCGTGGCCGAGGCGTTCGCCTAGATCGGCCGCCCCATGTACTTCACCGATCGCGGTATCGAGGAGCTGCAGCAGCGCCGTGGCGACGACGAGGTCACCCTGGACTGGCTGGCCGAGCAGATGCGCGCGTTCGTCGACCTGCACCCGGAGTTCGAGGTGCCCGTCGAGCGGCTGGCCACCTGGCTGGCGCGCCTCGACGACGACAGCCTCGACGACTAACGGCGTCGCCCGTGCGGGCTATGCCATCTGCGGCACCGTGGCGAGCGCCTCGGCCAGGCGCGCGTCGGTGACCTCCTCGTCGACCATCATCCCGTTGAGGTACTGGTCGTAGGCCGCCAGATCGAAGTGCCCGTGACCGCAGAGCGCGGTGAGGATGACGGTCTCCTCGCCCGTCTCCTTGGCCCGCAGCGCCTCCCGGATCGCCAGGGCGATCGCGTGCGTCGGCTCCGGCGCCGGAACGATGCCCTCGGTGCGGGCGAACTGCACCGCGGCCGCGAAGCACTCGGTCTGCGGAACCGCCTCGGCGCTCATCAGGCCAAGCTCGTAGATGTGCGAGATGAGCGGTGCCATGCCGTGGTAGCGCAGGCCACCGGCGTGGATCGGGTCCGGGATGAAGTCGTGGCCGAGCGTGTGCATCTTCATCAGCGGGGTCATGCCGGCGGTGTCACCGAAGTCGTACGCGTACACACCGCGGGTGAGTGACGGGCACGAGGCCGGCTCGGCGGCGATGATCTGCGGCGACATCTTGCCCGCGAGCTTCTCGCGCAGGAACGGGAACGAC
>CAYFLO010000113.1:0-4797 GCA_964343995.1 uncultured Bifidobacteriaceae bacterium | reverse complement strand
TGGTGCAGCAGCACGTGGTTGAGCACCGGGCCCAGCGCGTAGCGGGTGTTGGGATCCATGGCCGCCACCTCGACGGCCTCGGAGATCGCGATGCCCAGGGAGCCGGAGAGGTTGCGCGGGTCCTTGAGGAACTCCCGGCCCACCGAGGTGAGGTCGGACGGAGAGCGGTGCACCTTGCCGCCGAAGGCCTCGATCATCAGGCGGCGGTAGGGCTTGGCGTCATACGACGCACCCACCTGCCAGATCTCGCACTCCAGGTCGTATAGCGCGCACGCGAACGACAGGGCCGTGCCCCACTGGCCGGCACCGGTCTCGGTCGTGAGCTTCTTGGTGCCTTCCTTCTTGTTGTAGTACGCCTGCGAGACGCCCTCGTACTTGTAGTAGATGCGCGCGGGGGTGCCGAGCGCCTGCTCCAGGCGGTGGGCGCGGAACAGCGGAGACGGCCGCCACTGGCGATAGACGTCGAGCACGCCGCCGGGGATGTCGATGTACCGCTCCTGCGAAACCTCCTGCAGGATCAGCTCCATCGGGAAGAGCGGCGCGAGGTCGTCGGGACCGACCGGATCCATGCGGCCGGGGTGCAGCGGCGGCGGCGGAGGCTCCGGCAGGTCGGCCATGATGTTGTACCAGGTGGTGGGCATCTGGTCCTCGGACAGCACGTACTTGTGCTGGCGGACGGTGTCATCCATGGCGGCCTCCTGCGATCGGACCCCTGCGGTCGGGTGAGCCCAACCTAGGACGGTTGCCGCGGGGCCGGAGGCGGTTCGGCCAATCCGGCCGTGGCCCCTCCCCCGTCGTCAGACGGTGAGGACGAGCTTGCCGCGCACGTCGCCGGCTGCCATCGCGGCGAACGACGCTCGCCCGTCGGCCAGCGGCCGCACCGAGTCGATGACCGGACGGGCGCCGGTGCGGTCCAGGAGGTCCAGCAGGGCCGCGAACTCCGCCTTCGTTCCCATGGTCGAGCCGGCGACGGTGAGCTGCAGGAAGAAGACGCGGTTGAGCTGGGCCGGAGGCATCGCACCGGACGTGGCACCGGACACCACCACCGTGCCTCCGGGACGCAGGGCCTTCAGGGAGTGGTCCCACGTGGCCTCGCCGACCGTCTCGATGACAGCATCGGCCTTGCCCGGCAGTCGGGCCCCGGTCTCGAAGGCGGCGTCGGCGCCCAGCCCCAGGGCCCAGTCGCGCTTGGCCTCATCGCGCGAGGTCACCCACACCTGCAGGCCCATCGCCTTGCCCAGGATGATCGCCGCGGTCGAGACGCCACCGCCGGCACCCTGCACGAGCACGGTGTCGCCGGGGCGCGCACCGGACTTCGTCGCCAGCATGCGGTAGGCGGTGAGGTACGCCGTGGGCAGGCATGAGGCCTGCTCGAAGGTCAGACTCGCCGGCTTGTCGACGAGGTTCTCCGCGGGCACACGCACGCGCTCGGCCAGAGTGCCGGGGTACTTCTCGCTCAGCAGGGTGCGGCCCGGGTCGACGGTCTCATCGCCGTTGATGGCCGTGCCGATGACGGAGTAGACGACTACCTCGCGACCGTCGTCAGTGACGCCGGCGGCATCGGTACCCAGGATCATCGGCACCTGCTCGGGGCGAAGCGCCACACCACGCAGCGCCCAGATGTCGTGGTGGTTCAGGCTGGCCGCGCGCACGTGCACCGTGACCCAGCCGTCCGGCACCTCCGGCTCGGCGATGTCGCCGATGGTGAGGGCAGCGAGCGGATCGTCAGCATCAAGCCCGGAGGCGTAAGCAGCCAGCATGGCGCGACCCTAGCGGCGTCGGGGTCGGTGGTAACGGGTCAGGGCGCGTCCGACGATGAGCGACGCGGGCACCGCCCCGAAGTGCCGGCTGTCCTCGCTGGCTGAGGCGTTGTCGCCCAGCACCCACCAGCCCGGGGAGCCGTCGGGCAGCGTCACGGCGTGGTCCAGCCGCTTGGCGATGAGGGCGTCAGGGCGCCGGGGATGCACGAGCACGACCGCATCGCCGGGACGCAACCGTGAGGTGCGCCGCACCAGCCACCAGTCGCCGTTACGCATGAGCGGCTCCATCGACGGACCCACGATCCGCACGCGGGTGAGGGGGGCGGCCACGGGATCATCCTGTCCGATGGCGGCTGGCCGACGCCCCGCTATCGTGAGCGGCACGACCCCTTCGTGAAGGAGATCCCATGTTCGCTTCCGTGCGCGCCCTCCTGGCGCCCCGCACCACCGCCTACGCCCACTGCGACCTGCCCTGCGGCGTCTACGACCCCGCCCAGGCTCGCATCGAGGCCGAGTCCGTCAAGGCCTGCATGACCAAGTACCACGGCTCCGACGACCCCGACTTCAAGGCGCGCGCCATCTCCATCAAGGAGGAGCGCTCGAACATGGTCAAGGAGCACCTGTGGGTGCTGTGGACCGACTACTTCAAGGCCCCGCACTTCGAGAAGTACCCGCAGCTGAATGGCCTGTTCAACCAGGCCACCAAGCTCGCCGGTGCCGGTGGCACCAAGGGCACGGTCGACGTGGCCGTGGCCGATGAGCTCATCGCCAAGATCGACGAGATCGCCGCGATCTTCTGGGAGACCAAGAAGGCCTGAGCCCTCGCACCTCGAACGCCCCGCGGTCCTCACGGACGGCGGGGCGTTCGCCTTTCTGCGTAGGCGTTGGCCTCCCCCGCTAGCGTTCACGCCGTGACCCATGGACGCATCCGCCGGGCCCGTCCTGCCGACGTGCCCGAGATCATCGCGATGGTGCGCGAGCTCGCGGAGTACGAGAAGGCCCCCGACGAGGCCAAGGCCACCGTCGAGCAGTTCACCGCGGCGCTGTTCGGTGACCAGCCCAAGGTTTTCGCCTACGTGGTCGACGACGACCCTGCGGCCGGCACCCTCATCGGCTTCGCGATGTACTTCCTGAACTTCTCCACCTGGTTGGGCGTGCACGGGCTGTACCTGGAGGACCTCTACGTGCGCCCGCAGTTCCGTGGGAAGGGCTACGGCAAGCAGCTCCTGGCCACGCTCGCCCGGGAGTGTGTCGACAACGGCTACGGCCGCTTCGAGTGGTGGGTGCTCGACTGGAACGAGCCGGCCCTGGAGGTCTACCGCGCCATCGGTGCGGTGCCCATGGACGAGTGGACGGTCCAGCGCGTCACCGGTGACGCGCTGGTGCACCTGGCAGCACAATTGCACGACAACCCTCAGGAGGACTCATGACCCCGGCGACCGACCTGGCCGACACCATCCACCTGACCTTCGCGGCCGACACCCGCAACATCGCGGTGGCGCGCACCCTCACCGCATCGATGGCCGCGCGTGCCGACCTGCCCCTGGACCAGCTCGAGGACGCCCGCCTCGCGGTCGACGAGGCCCTGACCGTGCTCATCGAGGGGGCCGTTGCCGGCAGCACGGTGACGTGCACGATGACCGCGGCACCCGGATCACTGGACGTGCACGTGAGCGCCGAGGCGAGTGCCGAGCCCAGCCGCACGACGTTCTCCTGGACGGTGCTGTCGGCCCTGGCCGATGAACTCGACGCCCGGCTCGCCGATGGTCGGCTGACGATCATGCTGACGATCTCCCGTCACGACGCCTGACGCGCGATCCGTCCCTTCCTCACCACGCCGACATGACCTCCTCCTCAGGCTGGACGCCGCAGAGCCGTGCGCGCGAGCACGAGCTCCTCGCCCAGCTCGCAGCCGATCCCACGGATCGACGCGTGCGCGACGAGCTCGTCACCATGCATCTGCCGCTCGTGCGCCACCTTGCGCGGCGCTACGCCGATCGCGGCGAGCCCTTCGACGACCTCGTGCAGGTCGGCACCGTCGGCCTCATCACCGCCGTCGATCGGTTCGACATCGAGCGTGGCACCGAGCTGTCATCGTTCGCCGGCCCCTACATCGTCGGCGAGATCCGCCGTCACTTCCGCGACCGTGCCTGGTCGGTGCGCGTACCCCGCGGCCTGCAGGAACTGCAGGGCCCACTGGCCGCCGCCACCGACCGGCTCACCCGTGAGCTTGACCGCAGTCCCACCGTCGCCGAGCTCGCCACGGCCCTGGAGGTCAGCCAGGACGTCGTGCTCGATGCACTCGAGGCGCGCCACTCCTACTCGGCCTCCAGTCTCGACGCCGCCGTCGACGCCGGCACGCTCGTGCTGCCGGAGATCGATGAGCGCCTGGAT
This sequence comes from uncultured Bifidobacteriaceae bacterium, assembly GCA_964343995.1. GTDB lineage: Bacteria > Actinomycetota > Actinomycetes > S36-B12 > S36-B12 > JBAWXR01. The sequence goes on along the minus strand of CAYFLO010000113.1, from coordinate 643 downwards.
CGCATCGACGAACGGGCCGCCCTCGCCCCACTGCTGGCCCAGTTGCCCGAGCGCGAGCGGCAGATCATCATGCGGCGCTTCTTCGACGAGTGGTCGCAGCGGCAGATCGCCGACGAACTGGGCATCTCGCAGATGCACGTGTCGCGCATCCTCGCCCGCACGCTTACCCAGCTGCGCGATGGGCTTCAGGGCGACGGGGAAAGCTGGGGCTAGCCGAGTTACTCGCCCGACACCGCCCCCAGGGCGCGACTCACCTGCGGGGTGAGCGCCAGAACGATTCCGATGACGCAGACCAGTGCCGTCGCCACGCCCACAATCCGCTCGACGGAACCAGCGGACTGAGCCAGCGGAATGCCGATGGCCAGGCCGAGCACCTGCGCCACGATGAACGGCGCCCGCGCCCAGCGCTGCGCCCGCTGCCAGCCGCGCGCGACGACGGCCAGGGCCGCGCCGAACACCACGAATATCACCACCTGCAGGGCGATGGCCGGGCCGTTGGAGACATCTGCGGGCCCGGTCGCACCCAGCCGTAGCGCCTGCACGGTGTCGTATAGGCCGTAGGCCACCAGCACGACGCCCTCGGCGAGCGCGAAGAGCGCCAGGGCCTTCAGTGGGCGAGCGGAGTCAGGAGCCGACACGTCGT
>CAYFLO010000112.1:0-5747 GCA_964343995.1 uncultured Bifidobacteriaceae bacterium | reverse complement strand
GGGTGGCCACGGTGTTGACCGGTGTGCACGACGGGGTCTTGGCCGCCGAGGCCGATGCGGACGCCGCCGCGGCAGCCGATGCGGACGCTGATGCCGATGCGGCAGCCTGACGATCCGTGACGGCCTTGATGTTGATGCACACCTGCGGGGTGAACAGCGACTGGAAGTCGCCAGCCTTGGCGATCATGCGGTAGCAGGCGGTCGGCGTGGCCGGCAGGGGCTGGAGGACGAAGCGCGTCGTGCCGGAGGGGATCTGGGCGACGCTCGTGCAGTCCTGACACACCGGAACCTTCAGGGTGGCCAGGGCCGACGACGGCACCACTGACGGGGTCGGCACGATGAAAGTCGATGTCGGCGAGCCCGACGCACCCGATGGTGCGGTGACCGGTACGGGGACGATGTCAGCCTTCGGCGAGAGCGATGCCGACGGCGTGGGCGTGGCCACCGGCGAAGGCTTCGCCGTCGACGAGCTCGAGGCCTTCGGCTTTGGAGAGGCCGAGGCCTTCGGTGTGGGCGATGCCGAGCTCGACGCCTTGGACTTCGCCTTCGACTTGTCCTTCTTCGGCTTCTTCTTCTTGGGGTGCTTGGTGGCCGACGGATCCGGCGACGGTGACGGAGCCGCCTGCGGAGCGGCCTGTGCGGGTGCGCTCTGCGTGGCGAGCGGGTCACCGTCGGCGAGCTGCAGAGAGCGCGCGGACGCGCTGGCGGACGCACTGACCGGCACCGAGGCCGGGGTGGCGGAGGACGTCGCCGCCGCACTGGACGTCACCGGCGACGCTGCCGCGCTCGATGCTGCGCTCGATGCTGCGCTCGAGGCAGGAGCGCTGGAGGCCGCGGACGCCCCCGCGGATGATGCGCCCGCGGACGTCCCGCCGGACGCCCCGCCGGCGGGAGCACTCGACGCCGCCGACGGCGATGACGATGGCGTGGGATCGCCCGCCGCCCCCACGGCGTAGATCTCGTAGCCGGACGCACCAGTGACCGCATCCCAGGTGAAGACCACCTGCTTGTCGTCCAGGATCTGTGCGGCGAAGTTCTGCGGATAGTTCGGCGCCCCCGGTGCCCCGGCATTGTGGGGAGCGATGACGCGGCTGTAGATGAAGGCAGCGACGAGTGCCAGGACGGCGAAGATCACGGCCAGTCGGCCGAAGGTGCCCAGTCTCAGTCGGAACCGCGGCTTCTGGATCACCGTGAAGCGTTCGCTGTCCGGTGACACCGTCTCGGGCTTGGTGTCGTTGAAGTGGTCCTTGAGCACCGTGAAGGTGGCATTGACCGAGCGGGTGCGCGAGGACCCGAAGAGAAGGAACGGCCCCTTGATCGAGGTCTTGATCCATGCGGTGTCCGCCGGCGCGATCGTCACCTGCTCGACAGATGGCTTGACCTTCATGATCCCGTCCGGATCAACGGCCGTGATGCCCATGTCGATCGTGGAGTTGCCCTCGTTGGTCACCTGCAGGAAGACCGAGGTGTGCCCCTTGAAGTCGGTCGTGCCGCGCGGGACGGCCGCCCGGAAGCGCACGAACGAGGGCACCGTGACGGTGATCTCGGACGCGGCCTTGACCGAGCGGCGCACCTCGGAGGTGGCCAGGATGCCCACGCGGTAGGTGCCGGCGAGGGTCGCCGCGGTGGCCGGAGGCCGCACGATGAGCGTCGCCGACCCCTCTTCGCCCGGGAACAGCGACACCTCGGTGGGCATGACCGAGCACCACGCGGCCGCCGGGCCCAGGAGTGACAGCTCGTAGGTCTCGACCACGGCGCCCACGTTGATGAAGGTGACCTTGATGCGGGCGGCCTGGCCGGTGCCGACCGTGACCTCGGTGTCGGTGATCTCGATGACGGGACGCGCCACTCCGTCGGTGCCGCCCTGGTGCTCGTGGGTGGGTGCGCTCATTCGGCGTCCCACTCGGTGAAGCGGCGGTTGTCGAACGCCAGGCGGCCGGACTTGCGCCACTCCTGACGGATCGCCTCCAGCAGGATCGGGCGAGTGATCGGGGTGCCGGACGCGGCCGAGGCGAAGGCCGCGGTGACCGCGATGGAGCGGATCGAGCCACCGGTGAGCGGCAGCGACGACAGCAGCGTGAGCTCGTCGTCGTCCAGGGTGCGACCAGCGCGCGCGAAGGCCTCCGACCACAACCGGCGGCGCTCGTCGGGCTCGGGCTCGGCGAACTCCATGATCGAGTCCAGGCGGCGGGTGAACGCCTCGTCGAGATTGGCCTTCATGTTGGTGGTGAGGATGGCCAGGCCGTCGAAGGACTCCATGCGCTGCAGCAGGTAGGCGACCTCGATGTTGGCGTAGCGGTCCTTGGCCTCGGAGACCTCCGAGCGCTTGCCGAACAGGGCATCGGCCTCGTCGAACAGCAGGACGCCGTCCTCGTGCTCGACGGCACGGAACACCGACTCCAGGTTCTTCTCGGTCTCGCCGATGTACTTGTCGACCACCGCCGCGAGTTCCACGACCAGAAGCGGCACACCGAGCTCGCCAGCCAGGGCCTCGGCGGCCATCGTCTTGCCGGTTCCGGGAGGCCCGGCGAACAGGGCCGTCACGCCCTTGCCGCGCATGCCGCCGGGCTTCAGGCCCATCTCGTCCAGGACGACCGAGCGGTAGCGCGCGCGGTCGAGGAGCGCAGTGAGCTGCCGGCGGTGCTCGTCGTCGATGATCACGTCGGACAAACGGAAGGCCGGCTCGATCCGACGGATCTTCTCCCCGCCACTGCGCGCGGTGAGCGACGGACGGCCGATGCGGGCCATCCCAGCGATGTCCTCCGGGTCAACGTGGGCGCTCGTGCGCGGCATCCACTCGTCGTGGTCCGGCTGGAGCGCGGTCCACCACGAGGTTCGGGTGGCGCTGTCGGGCTTGGGTAGGTCGATGGCCGTGGCGTCGTACTGGCCGAGCACCGAGCGCGGGGCCGCCAGCACCGCGAACGTGGCCTCGGCGTGGGCGAGCTCGTCGATGACGGCGGGCAGGCCCGGGGCGGGGTCGGCCAGGCGCGAGTCGACGACGAGAACGAGGTCCTGCAGTGCGGCCTCGCGGATGCACGTGCGCAGTTGGAGGTCGACCGCGGACGTCTCGGCTGGCACGCGATCACCGGGCAGGAGCGCGATGCCGGCGAACCCGGCCCTGCGGGCGGCGCTGAGCGCGTGCTGGGCGGCGGCCGACCCGGAGCGTCCGCGCAGCACCGGACCGGCGGTGATGTCGAACTCCACGGCGGGCAGCAGGGCGGCGGGCACGAGTGGGTCGGTGAGCACGCGCAGCGAACGCACTGCCGTGGGGTCCGGCTCGTCGTCGCCCAGGAGGAAGGAGACGGTGCGCTCCGGTGCGGTGAGCACCTGGGTCATCAGGGTGCGGCTGAGTGCGGTGACCTGGAGCAGGCCCCACGACAGCAGCCGGCGATCGGAGCGGAAGAGCGCCCGGGCCTCGGGGTCAGCGGGTGAGCGACCGGCCAGGCGCAGGGCGGTGGCCACGGACGGCCCGCGGCTCTCGACCTCGTTGTTGAGCACGATGTAGAACTGCTCGAAGCGCGGCTGGATCGCCGGGGCCACCGTGATGAGCACGACGGCGAGCTCGAGATCGGACAGGCCGCAGCGGCGGCCGAGATCAGCCAGGCGCGGCGGGATGAGGTCGGAGGAGATGACCGGCCACACCGGCTCGCTCTCGCCCCGGGCGTCGCGCACGATGAGGTCCTGCGGAAACAGCACGCCGCGCTGGGAGTCATCGAGACCGTCCTCATCGCGGCGGGCCTCGACGAGCGTGGCGACGCGCTCGGCCAGGACGTCCAGGCAGGCGGTCATGCTCAGCGCGGCGTCGGGAGCGGGCACCGGGAGCGTGACTGCCCGCGGGTCCGCGTCGGTGACCTGGGTCATGACGTGGCCTTACCCGATTTCCCCGACGACGAACCGCCCTTGGCGGAGCTGCCCGAGCTGCCCGAACCGCTCGCCGGAGCGGCCTCGGAGGTGACGGCCGGTCGCGTGCGCGTGCGCAGGCTTCCGGGATTGCTCGGGTCCTCGCCCAGTACCCGTTCGCGAATCGTCTGCGCGTCGTCCTGGAACACGAACACCGGCGGCTGCGTCTGCGGCGGGCCGACGGGCTCGTCGACGCCCGCACCCACAGGAACGTCGATGAGCACCCACAGCGTGGGGTGGTAGTCGGCGCCGACGGCGGTCCACATCTCGGTGGCCAGGCGGTCGGAGAACGACGGCAGGCCCACCCGCATGGGCATGGGCTTGTCGGCCGCGGGGTCGTCGGGGTCGAAAAGCCGGTCGGGTGTGGGCGGCAGGGTGTCGTGACGCAGGAGCACCCGCAGGGCCGAGCCCAGCAGCTTGTGCTCGTCGTCGGACGTGGTCGCCCAGGTGGTGAAGGCGTAGGTGAGCGAGTACGTGCGCTCCCGCGGGCGCCGAGCCACGACGGCGCCGGACTCGTCGCGCACATCGATCAGGTCGATGCTGCGGCGCTCGAGGTTCTCGCGGATGTCGGCCAGGAACAGGTTCATCGTGGGCGAGGAGCGCCGGGAGGCCCAGTCCTTGGTGGGGGGATCGAAGGAGATGTCGACCCCCTGGAGCCCGTTGCCCCCCTGAAGGAGGAGCTTGAGCGCCGCGTCGATGTCGGCGATCATCGGCGGCCTCCCGGGGAAGTGGGTGCTGGAGTGGTGCAGGAGCAGTTCTGGGGCTGGACAGGTGTCTCGCCGGGGGACCCGTCGAACGGAGATCAGGGTACTTGACCGCCCCCATGGCGGTCCCGGGGTTGCGCCCCTTGGCTCCCCCTAGGACTCCCCTAGGAGCGTCGGCCCCCAGCCGGTCGATCTTGTTCTTCTCGTAGGACTCGTAGTTGCCTTCGAACCAGAACCACTGGGAGTCGCCCTCGTAGGCCAGGATGTGGGTGGCGATGCGGTCGAGGAACCACCGGTCGTGCGAGGTGATGACGGCGCAGCCGGGGAACTCCAGCAGGGCGTTCTCCAGGGAGCCCAAGGTCTCCACGTCGAGGTCGTTGGTGGGCTCGTCCAGGAGCAGCACGTTGCCGCCCATCTTCAAGGTCAGGGCCAGGTTGAGGCGGTTGCGCTCGCCGCCGGAGAGCACCTTGGCCGGCTTCTGCTGATCGGGGCCCTTGAAGCCGAACGCCGAGACGTAGGCGCGTGACGGCATCTCCACGTTGCCGACCTTGATCCAGTCCAGCCCGTCGGAGACGACCTCCCACACGTTCTTGGTGGGGTCCAGGCCGGCGCGGCTCTGGTCGACGTACGACAGCGTCACCGTCTCGCCCACCTTGATGTCGCCGGACGTGGGCAGGGTGTCCTTGTCAGAGGTGTCGCCCTGGGCGGCGGCCACGAGCATGGAGAACAGCGTGGTCTTGCCCACGCCGTTGGGGCCGATGACGCCGACGATGCCGTTGCGCGGAAGCGAGAACGACAGGTCGTCGATGAGTACGCGATCGCCGAAGGCCTTGGTGAGGCCGGATGCCTCGAACACGACACTTCCCAGTCGCGGGCCTGGCGGGATCTGGATCTCGTCGAAGTCCAGCTTGCGCATCTTGTCGGCCTCGGCCGCCATCTCCTCGTAGCGGTCCAGGCGGGCGCGGCTCTTTGTCTGACGGGCCTTGGCGTTGGAGCGCACCCACTCCAACTCGTCCGACAGACGCTTCTTGAGCTTGACGTCCTTCTGCCCCTCGACCTTCAGACGCGCCGCCTTGGTCTCCAGGTAGGTGGAGTAGTTGCCCTCGTACGGGTAGGCGCGGCCGCGGTCGAGCTCCAGGATCC
>CAYFLO010000111.1:0-5767 GCA_964343995.1 uncultured Bifidobacteriaceae bacterium | reverse complement strand
CACCGAGGTGACCATCGACGACGGGCCCTCCGGCGCGGCACCCACGCCCTCGGGCACGTCGAGCACATCGCGCGCGACGGCGAGCCCCTCAGCGAGTCCGTCGCGCAGCAACGGCCCCGTCACCCTCTTCGGCGACTCCGTCATGCTCGGCGCCCGCAGTGCCATCTACGACGCCATCCCCGGAGCCAAGGTCGACGCCGCCGTCTCACGCTTCCCCGGTGCCTTCGTCGGCCGCATCCGCAAGCTGGCCGCACGCAATCGCCTCGCCGACGTCGTCGTCGTGCATGCCGGCACCAACGGGATCCTCCCGGAGAGCATCCTGCGGGGAATCCTGGACCCGCTGCGCGATCGCCAACGCGTCGTCCTGGTCACCACGGCGGTGCCGCGGCCATGGCGCGCACCCGACAACGCCACCATCGCCTCCGTGGCCAAGGACTACCCCAATGTCGTCATCGCCGACTGGAACGCCCGCTCCAAGGACCATCCGGAGTGGTTCGTGTCCGACGGCGTGCACCTCACTCCCACCGGCGCACGCGCCTACGCCGCGCTGATCGCCAAGGCCACCGGGCTGTCATTGCCCTAGCCGGGCTCATGCCGTCGGCAGGTCGTTCCAACGCTCCATCGGCCCGTCCCACTCACGCGGCAGCGGCGCTGAGCCCGGGGCGACGAGCCCGGCCACCTCGTCCAGGACGATCCGCACGAACCGCTCCCCCACCCACAGGTGCCGCGCCTCGTCGACGGGCACGACCATGGCGTGGTCCATCACCGCAAACCGCTCGCGGGCGGCGGGCGGCTGCAGGTAGTCGTCGAGTTCGGGGATGAGCGCCACCACGGGTCGGCCGGACGCATTCCACGCGGCCATCTCCTGCGCCGTGGCGTAGCGCAGCGCCGGCGACAGCAGGATCGCCCCGCGCACGGGATCGACATCGCCGTGGCGCAGCACGACATCGCAGCCGAATGACCAGCCCAGCAGCCACGGATTGGGCAGGCCGCGACGCACGATCTCGTCGATGGCCGCGTGGAGGTCACGTCCTTCACCATCGGACGCGTCAAAGGAGCCCTCACTCGTGCCCGCCGCGCTGGTCGTGCCCCGGGTGTTGAAGCGCAGCACGGCGATGCCGGTGAGGGCCGGCATCCGCCAGGCCATCTTGCGCAGGATGTGACTGTCCATCATGCCGCCGTGGGTGGGCAGCGGGTGCACGCACACGACGGTGCCGACGCACGGGCGTCCGATCGGCAGCGCCAGTTCGCCCACAAGCGTCAGGCCATCGCTCGTGCGCAACTGCAGTGGGATCCGCTCGGCAGGCATTACCGAGTTGGCGACGATCTGCTCCACGGATGTCAGTACCGCGGACCTTGGCCGCGCACCTGACGCGAACTGCGGTGCGCGCGCTTCTGCCAGCAGGCGGTGTGCCAGTGCCGACGGTCCTCCGGCGGTCCGTCGACCGGCCAGGCGACGATGTGCGGAGTGGCCGGCGGGATCAACTGGTCACAGCCCGGGCAGCGGTAGTCCTTGGTGGAACTCGATCCGGTGAGGCGCCGCACGTGCCAGTCCTCGCCGCCGTGCTCCTCGATCGTCTGCGAGGCGTAGGAGGGCGACAGCTCGCGGACCTCGTCCTCGCGTCGACGATTGCGGCGGCCCATGGCCCCACGGTAGCGGGGGTCTAGAAGAGTCGGGCCTCGACATCGTCGGTGCCCTTGAGCGCGTCGTAGTCCAGGACGACGCAGCGGATCCCGCGATCCTCCGCGAGCACCCGGGCCTGCGGCTTGATCTCCTGCGCGGCGAACACTCCGGCCACGGGCGCCAGCAGCGGATCGCGGTTGAGCAGCTCCAGGTACCGCGTGAGCTGCTCGACCCCGTCGATCTCACCGCGACGCTTGATCTCCACGGCCACGCTTGCCCCGGAGGCGTCACGGCACAGCAGGTCGACCGGGCCGATCGCCGTCGGATACTCCCGACGGACGAGCGACCACCCCTCGCCCAGCACCGCCACGTGCACGGCCAGCAGCGCCTGCAGATGCGCCTCGACCCCGTCCTTGACCAGGCCCGGGTCGACCCCGAGGTCGTGCTCGCTGTCGTGGTGCACCTCGTGCACGGTGATGAGCAGCTGCTCCCCGGCCTTGTTGGTGACCGTCCACACTGCCGGCTCACCGTCGTCGACCCTCAGGGTGCACGGCGGGCTCATCCAGTTGAGCGGCTTGTACGAACCGCCGTCGGAGTGCACGAGGACGGAGCCGTCCGCCTTGATCATGAGCACCCGAAGGGCTTCGGGAAGGTGGGCGGTGAGGCGGCCGACGTAGTCGACGCTGCACCGGGCCACCACGATCCGCACGCCGGCACGCTACCCCGGGTGGCGCCTCGGGCGTGTGAGGGGCACGATGGCGCCATGCCGTCGTGGAACGCCTTCTCCTACGCGTTCGGACCGCTGTTCGCCGCGATCCCCATCGTCGTGCTCATCCTCATCCTGCGCTGGTCGCACCGGCGAGGTGCGTCTGTCGTGGCCGCACCGGCCCAGCCGGGTACTCCGGACGAGTACGGGCTGCTTGTGCCCGTCGGCGCACCGGCCACCTACGTGGAGGGCGAGATGCTGCGGCGCATGCTGGAGGAGCAGGGCGTGCGCACGACCCTGGCGAGCACGTTGGATGGTCCGCGCCTGATGGTGTGGCCGGCTGACGCCGACCGCGCCCGCGCACTGCTGGCCAAGCACCTGTGACGGCACCCGTCACACGGGTTCACACGCGGGTGATCTGCGCTCCCAGTGCCTGGAGAGCAGGCACGAATCCGGCGTAGCCGCGGTCGACGTGGCCCATGCCATAGACCGTCGTCTCTCCCTGCGCCACCAGCCCGGCGAGCACGAGTCCGGCCCCCGCACGGATGTCGGTGGCCTCGACCGGAGCCGCGGACAGGTGCAGCCTCCCGCGCACGAGGGCATGGTGGCCGTCCGTGCGCACATCGGCACCGAGGCGAGCGAGCTCCTGCACAAACCGGAATCGCGCCTCGAAGAGGTTCTCGGTGACCAGAGCCGCACCATCGGCGATGGCATTGAGCGCGATGAACTGCGGCTGAAGGTCGGTGGGGAACCCGGGGTACGGCAGCGTGACGATGTCGACGGCCTGGGGCCGGCGGTCCATCCGCACCCGGAACCCCTCGGGCACCACCGTGACATCCGCTCCCGCGAGGGCCAGCTTCTCCAGGGGCATGGCCAGGTGCTCCGCCCGCGCACCCTGCACGGTGATGTCGCCGCCGGTGATCGCCGCCGCCACCGCCCAGGTTCCGGCCACGATCCGGTCCGGCACGGTCTCGTACTCAACCGGTGCGAGCGCATCGACCCCGGTGACGGTGAGAGTGGAGGTACCGATGCCCTCGATGCGGGCGCCCATCGCCGTGAGCATCGTGCAGATGTCGGTGATCTCCGGCTCGCGCGCCGCGTTGTCGATGACCGTCGTGCCCTGGGCGAGCACGGCGGCCATGAGGATCGTCTCGGTGGCGCCCACACTCGGGAAGTCCAGCCAGACCGATGCTCCCCGCAGGCGACCCGGCGCACTGGCCAGCAGGTAGCCGTGCTCGTTGGCGACGGATGCGCCCATGCGCACGAGCCCGTCGATGTGCATGTCCAGCCCGCGCGAGCCGATGTTGTCGCCGCCCGGGAGCGCCACGTCGGCCGCGCCGGTGCGGGTGAGCAGCGGGCCCAGCACGCAGATCGACGCGCGCATCCGGCGCACGAGGTCGTAGTCGGCGCGATGGTCGGGCATCGAGGGGACGTCGATGGTCACCTCACCGGGGACCACCTGGACCTCGCAGCCCAGGCGTCGCAGAAGCTCGGCCATGATGTCGACATCGAGGATGTCCGGGACGTTTCGGATGGTGGACCTGCCCGGCGCCAGCAGCGTCGCCGCCATGAGCTTCAGGACCGAGTTCTTTGCTCCAGGGACGCGCACCTGCCCCACCAGGCGCGCGCCACCGACCACGCGCACGGCCTCCACGGGGACATCGTAGGCACCGACGAGAACCACCCACGTCGGCGCACCGCAGGGCGCGCCGCATGCACGACGGTGCCGTAGGGTCGGACCATGGTCAATCTCACGCGGATCTACACCCGCACCGGCGACGACGGCACCACGTCACTGGGCGATATGAGCCGCACCGGCAAGAACGATCCGCGCCTTCGCGCCTATGCCGACGTCGACGAGGCGAACTGCTTCATCGGTCTGACCGTGGCCACGTCCACTCTCGATGACGACATCCGCGCCCTCCTCGTGGCTGTCCAGAACGACCTCTTCGACGTGGGCGCCGACCTGTGCACGCCCGTCGTCGATAATCCCCCGCACGAACCCCTGCGGGTGACCCAGGTCTACGTCGACCGTCTCGAAGCGTGGTGCGACGAGTTCAACGAGCGACTGGAGCCGCTGCGCTCCTTCATCCTTCCCGGCGGCTCCCCCGCGGCCGCGCACCTGCATGTGGCCCGCACGGTCGTACGTCGCGCCGAGCGCAGCACCTGGGCCGCGCTCGACACGTACCACGGCGGTATGAACCCGCTCACCGCCACGTACCTCAATCGACTCAGCGATCTGCTGTTCATCCTGTCGCGGGTGGCCAACCTGCCCGCCGGCGACGTGCTGTGGCAGCCGGGGGCCAACCGCTGACATGAGGAGGCAGATCACGATCCGCCTCCAGACTCCCGTGCAGCTCTTCCAGGCGCTGCCGGTCAGCCCCACGTCGCCGGACTACACCGAGTACACCGCGCAGCCGGCGATGGTGACCGTCCGTGACCTGCTGCTGCGCCGCGTCCCCCGGCGCGACGACGCCATCGTGCTCACCGTGGTGCTTCCCGACTCCGAACTCCGGCCGGGCCTGGACGCCGATCTCACCGAGGCCGTGCGGCGATGGGTTCGGGTGGAGAACACCATCGACGTCGACGCGACCGCCGCCGGCGGCGCTGTGGGCCGTCGACTCTTCGTCATCGGTGTCGCGATCTTCCTGGTGCTGCAGACCGCAGCGATCTATCTGCGCCAGGTGGGGGATTCCCTGGACAACGACCTCATCGACGCCGTGGCCGAGGGAATGTCGGTCACATCGTGGGTCATGCTGTGGTTCCCGGTGCAGACCTTCACCATGGAGGTGTGGCGCGCCGGCATCCGTCGTCGCCGCGCCGCCGTGCTGGAGCGCATGACCGTGCAGGTGCTCGCGGCGTCACACGAGGACGACGCCCCCGACGACGACTGGGGCGATTGACCCGCCCCCGACGACGTCGCGAACCCGACGTGGGGTCAGGAGATCTCGCCGAGCGCCCGCAGCCGGGCGCGTCCACGGGCACTGGTGCGCGGGTCATCGGAGTCGGCATCGGCCTTGGCGCGGGCCGCGTCGATCTCGGAGGCGAACTCCGCCGACTCGGCCAGAATCGTCACGCCCGCCTCGGTGACCGACAGGTAGCCGCCATCGACCGCGATGCGCAGGTCGTCCTCGCCCTCGCGCTCAACCCGCACCATCGCGTCATCGACCAGCCGCGCCACGAGGGGAATGTGGTGCGGAAGGATGCCGATGTCACCTGAGGTCGTGCGGGTGAACAGGAACGTGGCCTTGCCGCTCCAGATGCGTCGCTCCACCGCGACGATGGACACGTCGAGTTCGGCCATCTCAACCCACCTTTCGACCCGCGACCGGCGTCACAGCGTGACGCCGTAGCTGGCCGCCTTCTTGGCGAGGTCGTCGAGCCCGCCGATGAGGAAGAAGGCCTGCTCGGGGAGGTGGTCGTACTCGCCCTTGCAC
>CAYFLO010000110.1:0-5792 GCA_964343995.1 uncultured Bifidobacteriaceae bacterium | reverse complement strand
CGGCAACGGCCGCACGCAGATCCTCTCGACCGAGAAGATGATCTCGTTCGCCAAGGCGTCCGACGCGCGCGCGTTCACCGTCGCGACCGAGACCGGGATCCTGCACCGCCTGCACAAGGAGGTGCCCGGCAAGCAGTTCGAGGCCGTCAGCGAGCGGGCCATCTGCCGCTACATGAAGCTGATCGACCTGCCGAAGCTGCGCGACAGCCTGCGCGACGGCACGCACGTGGTGACGGTCGATCCGGAGACGGCGGCGAAGGCCCGCGCCTCGATCGATCGCATGGTCGCCATCGGGTAGGGGCGGGCCGCCGGGCGCATTCCACGGTCGTTGCGCGTGCAGCGGTATCATCCGTCGCTAACCCACCTTCTGCGACCAAGGAGTGCCCCGAGTGGCGACGCTCACCCCGGCCCAGGCCGAGCTCTTCCGCAAGCCGAACTACGCGGTGCTCACGACGCTGCGCGCCGACGGCACGCCCCACAACACCCCCGTGTGGGTCGACATCGACGACGCCGGCACCGTGTCGGTGAACACGGCCGAGGGCCGCGCCAAGCACCGGCACATCCTGGCCAACCCGAACGTCGCCGTGACGATCATGGACGAGCCCTACAAGTGGGTCTCCATCTCGGGCCGCGCGACCCTCCACAGCAACGGAGTCGACGACCAGATCAACAGCCTCGCCAAGAAGTACCTGGGCGAGGACGTGTACCCCTGGCGCGGCGAGGGCGAGGTCCGCATCGCCTTCACCATCGCGATCGACAAGATCGACGCCTTCGGGCTGTAGGACGCACGGCGGCGGTGGGGCCGGGCAGCGAGGCGCCGGCCCCACCGCGCCGCACCTGCGCTACGCGCGGGGCTTCGTGATCACGCCGTCGGCCTCGAGCGCCGCCACGTCGGCCTTGCTGTAGCCGAGCTCGGCCAGCACCTCGCGCGACTGCTCCCCCAAGCGGGGCGGCGCGCTGCGGTACGGCGGGCGCACGCCGTCGAACTGGAACGGCACCCCGTAGGTGACGAACTCCGGCACGTCGGGGTGGGGGAGAGCCTGCTTGATGCCGATGGCCTCGGTCTGCGGGTGCGCCCACACCTCGCCCGCGTCCTGCACCGGGGCGGCAGGCACGCCGGCATCGCGCAGCACCGCCACCAGCTCGTCGCGGCCGCGCGCACCGATCGCGCCCTCGAGGTACGGCATCAGCGCGTTCTTGTTGGCGACGCGGTCGGGGTTGCCCCTGAAGCGCGGGTCGGCGATCAGCTCCTGCAGGCCCAGCGCGGTGCACAGCGAGCCGAACAGCTTGTTGTTGGCGGCGGCCACCATCAGGTTGCCGTCCTTCGCCGCGAACACCTGGTAGGGCACGATCGACGGGTAACCCGTGCCGTTGGCGCGCGGCGCCTTGCCGGTGGCCAGGAAGCCCACGGTGGGGTTGGTCATGTAGCCGATGGCCGTCTCGAACAGGGACACGTCCACGGTGCAGCCGTTGCCTGTTCGCTCGCGCTCCCACAGGGCGGCCAGGATGGCGAAGGCGGCCCACGTACCGGTCCCCTGGTCGATCAGGCTCACGCCGGCGCGCACCGGACCGCGGCCCGTCTCGCCCGTCACGCTCATGATGCCGCTGAAGGCCTGCAGCAGCGGGTCGTAGCCCGCGTCCTGCGCCAGCGGGCCCTTCTTGCCGAACGCGCCGAGGTTGCAGTACACGAGGCGCGGGTTGCGGGCGCGCATCGTCTCGTCGCCCAGGCCGAGCTTCTCGGCGGTGCCGGCGCGCAGGCTCTGCACGAACACGTCGGCCGAGTCGATCAGGCGCTGCGCCGCCTCCAGGCCGCGGGGATCCTTGACGTCCAGGCCCAGCGAGCGCTTGCCTGCGTTGGCACCCAGGAACATCGTGCTCTCGCCGTTCCAGAATGGCGGGCCCCAGCTGCGCGACTCGTCGCCGCGCTCGGGGTGCTCGACCTTGACGACGTCGGCGCCCAGGGCGCCCAGCAGCAGCGTGCAGTACGGCCCGGCGAGGGAGTTGGTCATGTCCACGACCTTGACGCCGGCGAGGGGCAGGAAGCTCATGCCTTGGAGTGTGCCGCGCGGCGGGCGGGCGCGCGCCGGTTGAGCGGGGCCGGCTAGCGCGCCTGGGTCGCGGTGCTGCGGCCGGTCTCGGCCCGGGCGGGCGTCGCCTGCTTCGCGGTGGCGGCTGCCGCGGCCGTCGCTGCCGGGGCGACGGTGCCCGTGGCCAGCGTCTGCCGGCTGCCGTCCGGGAGGGTCGCGACGAGGACGGCCCGGCCGTTCTCCAGCGCGCCGCTGATGGTGATGGGCCCCAGCCGCAGCGCGCCTGCCGCGTCGATCGCGGCGACCGTCCGGCCGCCCAGCTGCCACTGCTGGATGTCCTTGTGCTGCCTGGCCGTGCCGCCCACGATCAGCGACACCACGTCCTGGTCGTCCCAGCCGCCGATGGCGATGGGCGTGCGCGTCCCGGTGCCGATGACGTACGCGTTGAGCGTCGAGGCGGCGACCTTCGCGTCGTGCTCGAACTCGAAGTTGCCGTCCCGTGCGCTCATGCGCAGGTGGTTCGAGCCGATGTTCACGTCCTGCAGCGCGAACAGCGCCAGCGAGTCGCCCTCGGCGCTGCCCGCGACGTACGCGCGCTCGTCCCCGGTGATCCAGTTCCAGCGGCCGCTCACGGCCGCTCGCGCGCTGTCGGTGCCGGTCTTCAGCGCGCCCAGTGCAGCTGCCGCGGTTGCGGCGATGAGCCCTCTCCTGTTCATGACGATCCCCCTGCCGTGTCTGCCGATCTGCGGCAAACCTAGGCACGGCGTGTAATCGGAACGTCAACGGAGGCTGAGCGCTTCGTCAGAATCTGCGAAGAATCGCGAGCCGGGCCGCAGCCGGGGGATGCCCAGCGCCGCAGCCGCCGCGGCCAGGGCGAGCGCCCCGGCCAGCAGCCAGGCGATGTCGTAGTCGCCCGCCGCGTCGCGGACCGCCCCGCTGGCGATGGCGGCAACCGCCCCGCCGATCATGTGGCTCGCGAACACCCAGCCGAACACGATCGACCCGCGCTCGGCCCCGAAGGCGCGCTGGCACAGCAGCACCGTGGGCGGCACCGTCGCCACCCAGTCCAGCCCGAACAGCACCATCACCACCACGATCGGCGGGTCGGCGCCGGGGCCGAGCAGCGCGGGCACTGCCAGCAGCGCCACGCCCCGCAGCGCGTAGTAGACGGCGAGCAGCAGCCGCGGGTCGGCGCGGTCGGTCAGCCAGCCCGAGGCGAGCGTGCCGATCAGGTCGCACACGCCCACCACGGCCAAGAGGCCCGCGGCGGTGGTGGCGCCCATCCCGTGGTCGTGCGCCGACGGCACGAAGTGCGTGCTGATGATCCCGTTGGTCGTCCAGCCGCACACGAAGAAGGTGCCCGCCAGCAGCCAGAAAGCCCGGGTTCGAGCGGCCTCGATGAGTGCCGCGATGGCCGTGCGTGCGGCGGTAAGACCGCTGTGGGTGGCATTGACGGTGGAGGTGTCGACGGGGGAGTCGGTCGCGGCTCCGTACGGCGCGAGCCCGACGTCGGACGGACGGTCGGCGATGATGAGCCAGACCGGCACGACGAGCACCAGGCATCCGATCGTGATGGCGATCGAGGCATAGCGCCAGCCCATCCCGTCGACCATGCGCGCGATGAGCGGTAGGAACACCAACTGGCCGGTGGCCCACGCGGCGCCGAAGACGCCCATGACCAGGCCGCGGCGGTGGACGAACCAGCGGTTGGCCACGAGCGCGCCGAACACCAGCGCGGTGGAGCCGGTGCCCAGGCCCACAAGCACACCCCACAGCAGCACCAGCTGCCAGGACTGCGTCATGACCACGGTGAGCCCGGTGCCGGCGGCGATGAGGAGCAGGGCCAGGGCCGCGATGCGCCGAATCCCGAACCGCTCCATGAGGGCTGCGGCGAAGGGTGCGGTGAGGCCGTAGAAGACCAGGTTGATCGAGACCGCGAGCGACGTGGCGGCGCGCGTCCAGCCGAACTCCATCTCCATCGGCATGACCATGACGCCCACCGACGAGCGGAAGGAGGCCGCCGCCAGAAGCACCAGAAAGGTGACTCCCGCGACGAGCCACGCACGGTGCAGGCGCATTCAGCGACTGTAGTGTGCGGACGGCACGGGTGAACCGGGTTCAGATCGCCTGCCCGGCGCCGGGGAGGAGCCCGCGATGATGCACATGATCGGCGGAGCACTCTTCGCGCTCATCACCGCGACGTGCGTGGGCGTCTCGAGTTTTGTGGCCGGATACCTCTCGCGTCGCCTGCCCGTGCTCCTCGTCATCGGCGTGGCCAACCTCGTGGCCGGCGCGCTGCTGGGGCTCTACCTGTGGCACGTCGGACTCATGTCACTCAACCCGGCCACGGTGCGTAGCGGCGTGATCTACGGCATCGCCGAGATCGTGGGGTCGTCGCTCTACACGTTTGCCCTGAGTCGCGGCAACGTCGGTGTCATCAGTGGCCTGGGCACGCTGTATGTCCTGCCTCCGGTGGCCTACGCCTTCGCCACTGGCATGGCGCCATCGGTTCTGGCCACCATGGGCATAGCCGTGCTCACCGTCGGGGTCGTAGCACTGGGCTGGCCGCAGCGCGGCGGCACCAGTTCACCGTGGCTCTCCATTGTCTCCTGCATCGTGGGCGTCCTCATCATCGGCCTGGGGGACGTGTCGTTGAGCATGGGCGCCGAGATGGACCCGGCGGTGGCGTCCTTCTTCGGCTACAGCATCGCCCCGGTGGCCGTGGTGATCGGCCTGGTGGCCGGCATGCGGGCACGTCGGCGCGCCCCCGTGCTCGTCGGTGAGGACGTGCTCGCCGAGCGCGAGCACCTCGACTCCCGCCAGTCGCGGTGGGTGCTCGCCATCGCATTCATCGCCGTGGGCCTGCTCTCGCTGGCGAGCACGGTGACCTTCTCGATCTCGCTGTCGATGACGAACGTGGGTGTAGCCGCCGCGCTGTCGGCGCTCGACCCGCTGGTCATCGCACCCCTGGGCTACGTGCTGCTCAAGGAGCGCATGACGAAACTGCAGATGGGCGGGCTCGGCATCGCCCTGCTGGGCAGCATCCTGGCGCTGTCCGGATAGCGCGCATCCACAGGTGGCGTCGATCGCGCACAGCCGTGCGGGCGGTCGATGACTCGACGGGTTGCGTGCGTGCACGGTGCCTCCCGAGCGGCCGAGGGGCCGCAGGAGGAGCAGACATGAACGACATCACGTGCACGGTCGTGGGCAACCTCGTCTCGGACGTCTCGCTGCGATTCACCCGCACCGGCGACCCGGTGGCGTCCTTCCGCATCGCCTCCAATGCCCGTCGCTACGACAAGGCCAGTGAGCGCTGGGTCGACGGCGATGCGCACTTCTTCCAGGTCTCGTGCTTCCGCTCGATGGCGACCAATGCACTGGAGTCCCTGGGCAAGGGCATGCCGGTGATCGTCACCGGGCGGCTGCGCTCGCACGAGCGCGAACAGCCCTGCGGCAATGAGACCCACGTGGTGCGTTACGTCGACATCGACGCCACCGCGGTGGGCCCGGACCTCTCCCGCGGCACCGCGGTGTTCACCCGCACCAAGCGCGACACCGTGCAGGCCGCCGAGGACCGCATCGTCGCCAGCCTGCTGGAGGCGGCCGAGAAGGAGCTGGCCATCCCACCGGCGGCGTAGCGGATCGGTCGGCCGCACGGGCCGCGGCCGGCGGGGTCCGCGCCCGGGCTGGCTAGGCTCGCCCGCATGGCTGAGTTCATCTACACCCTCCGCAAGGCACGCAAGGCCCACGGCGACAAGGTCGTCC
>CAYFLO010000109.1:4119-5832 GCA_964343995.1 uncultured Bifidobacteriaceae bacterium | reverse complement strand
CGCGGTCGACGATGGTGGCGTTGAGCAGCGGGTGCTGGCGCAGCGCCAGGGCGGCCGCCCGCACGACGAAGTCATTGAGGCTCGGCACCGGGACGCCGAGCGCCGCGTACTGCTCCTTCATCGTGGCGCGAAGCTCGACGACGGCGTCCATGCACACCTCGAAGCCGTGGGTGAGCTGGGCCATCTCGGTGAGGCTCTGCTGCATGCGCGCCGCGATGGTGCCGCGCATGCCCTTCATCGGGATGACCGACGCGATCTCCTGGTCCGCGGAGGGAGTGGCCACCGCCGGCGTGACGAGAGCCACGGCCGCGGCTGCGGCCTGCTGCGGCGTACCGGCGGCCGCACGCACATCGCTGCGCGAGACCACGCCGGTGGGGGTGGAGATGGACGCGACGTCGACGCCGGCCTCGCGGGCGTCGCGGCGCGCCAGCGGCGACATGACGCGACCAGGTGTGGCGGCGGCCGCGGCTACCGGAACAGAGGTGCCGGTGCGAGCGGCGTCCTCGACGTCCTCGGACACCACGCGCCCATCGGGACCGGTGCCGCGCACGGAGGACAGGTCAACCCCGAGTTCGCGGGCCACGCGGCGGGCGTTGGGAGAGATGCGCTCGCGGCCCTCGGGCGTGGTGGCGGGGGCCGCGGGAACGGCCGAGGACGACATGGAGGTGATGACGACGACGGGCTCATCAACGGCGGATGCGGCGACCGACGCGGCCGACGGTGAAACGACGGGTGCGGCCGCACCCTCAGGACGCGCCTCGCCCTCGGCCAGCAGCCAGCCGAGTACGGCTCCGGGCTCCAGCGTCGTGCCGGCCGCGACCGCGCGCACGAGGATGCCCTCACCCTCAGCTTCGACGTCAACGTCGATCTTGTCGGTGGCCAGGCGCAGCAGCGGAGTGCCGATGGAGACCTGCTGGCCGTCGTCGACCAGCCACTCCTCGACCGTCCCCTCCTCCATCGTCAGTCCGAGCTTGGGGAGGGTGACCGGTGTCGCCACGCTACCTCCGCTCGAGCAGTCGACGTGCCGCCGCCTCGATACGGGCGGCGTCGGGAACGTAGGCGTTCTCCAGCACGGGAGCGTAGGGGACCGGAGCGAAGGGAGCGGCCAGGCGCGCGACCGGTGCATCCAGGTAGTCGAACGCCTTCTCCTGCACCTGTGCGGCGATCTCGGCACCGATGCCGCCGAACTCCACGGCCTCATGCACGATGAGCACGCGGTTGGTGCGGCGCACCGACGCCAGAATGGTGTCGATGTCGAGCGGCTGCACCGTGCGCGGATCGATGATCTCCAGCGAGAGGCCATCGCTTGCGAGTCGCTCCGCCGCCTTGGTGGCCTCCACCACCATGCGGCCGATCGCCACGACAGTGACATCGGTGCCCGCGCGCACCACATTGGCCACGCCCATGGGGATGGAGTAGAGCTCCTCGGGCACCTCGCCCTTGATCCCCAGCATCTTCTTGTTGAGCACGACGATGACCGGGTTGTCATCGCGGATCGCGCCGACGATGAGGCCCTTGGCGTCGTACGGGCTGGCGGGCATGGCGACCTTCAGGCCCGGGATGTGCGCCAGCCAGGCCTCCAGGCTCTGGCTGTGCTGCGCCGCCGCAGACATGCCCGCGCCACCGGCCGTGGTGATGGTGAGCGGCACCGAGACGGCACCGCCGAACATGTACTTCATCTTCGCGGCCTGGTTGAAGATCTGGTCCATCGCG
>CAYFLO010000109.1:0-4109 GCA_964343995.1 uncultured Bifidobacteriaceae bacterium | reverse complement strand
GCACCGACGCCCAGGCCGATGATCGCCTGCTCGGCGATGGGGGTTTCCTTGACACGACGCTCGCCGAACTCGGTCAGCAGTCCGTCGAACATGTGGAAGACACCGCCGTACCCGGCCACGTCCTCACCGATGAGGAAGACGTCGGGATCGGCGGCCATGATCTGGTGCATGCCCTCGTTGAAGGCCTTGACGTAGGTCAGCTCTCGAGTCACAGCAGGCTCCCGATCACGCGGTGTAGACGTCGTCGAGGATGTCGGCGGGGTCCGGATCAGGGCTGCGCCGCGCGAACTCGATGCCATCGAGGATGTCGGCCTCGACCTGGGCCCAGATGCCGGCGAAGTCCTCGGGGGTTGCGAGGCCGCGCTCGACGCCGATCGCCTCGATGAGCGCGATGGCATCGCGGGACTTCCAGGCCTCGACCTCGGCCGGGTCGCGGTAGGGGATGCGCATGCCCTTGATGCCCTGGTGGTCGAAGTACCGGTAGGTCTTGGCCTCGATGAGCGTGGGTCCCTCGCCGCGGCGGGCACGATCGACCGCCTGCTGGGTCACATCGCGCATCGCCAGCGCATCCATACCGTCGACGATGACGCCCGGAATGCCGTACGACGTGGCCCGCTCGGCGATGTCGGTGAGCCGCATGTGCCGTTCCTGCGAGGTGAACTCCGCGTATCCGTTGTTCTCGCAGACGAAGATCACCGGAAGGTCCCAGACCGCCGCCATGTTGACCGACTCGTGGAAGGCGCCGATATTGGTGGCGCCGTCGCCGAAGAACGAGACCGCCACGCTGCCATCGCCGCGGTACTGCGAGGCGAAGCCGGCGCCCAGAGCGATCGGCACCCCGCCGCCGACGATGGCATTGGCGCCGAGCATGCCGCGGTTCATGTCGACGATGTGCATGCTGCCGCCGCGACCCTTGCAGTAGCCGGTGGTCTTGGCGTAGAGCTCGGCGAACATCGGACGGAACTCCGCGCCCTTGGCGATGGCATGGCCGTGACCACGGTGGGTGGACGTGATCTGGTCGGCATCGGTGAGCACGCTCATCGCACCAGCGGCCACCGCTTCCTGGCCCACGTACAGGTGCAGGAACCCGGGCATCTCACCGGTCTCGACGAGCTTGCCTGCCGACTCCTCGAAGCGACGGATGCGCACCATGCGGCGGTGGAGGTCCAGGACGAGCTCGCGGGTGACGGCGTCGGCATAGCCCTCACGCGGGCCGGACACAGTCGTGGCGGTCGGATTCATTGCAGTCCTTCGCTGGGACGCCATCGCGGCGCAGACGTCACTTTATGGAGCGGAACTATAGTAAGGGTCCCCTTCGGGCGATACCGTCGGGCGACCGCTCACGCATCCGTCCCTGGACCACGCCTCCACAGGAGCACCCATGACCGCCCCCCGCCTCCTCGTCATCACCGGCGGCCACCGTGTGGCGATGGACGACTTCCTGGCGTCGGTCGCGGCCGCCTGCACCGCGCGCGGCTGGGTGTGGGCGCACACCACGCAGCCCACGGCCCAGGCCTGGCTGACCCCTGAGCACGCCGGCCAGTGGGACGCGATCCTCCTGCACGACATTCCCGGCCTGCCCCTGAAGCGCGGTGTGGCACCGGTGCCCACGCCCGTCGACCCGGCGGTGGCCCGCGACCTCGTCGGTCTGCTCGATGCCGGCCAGCCACTCATCGTCCTGCACCACGCGATCTCGTCGTGGCCGGCGTGGGAGGGCTGGGCCGAGGCCATCGGCGCGCGCTTCCTGTACGCCCCCGGCCGTCTGCGCGGCACTGACCTGCCGTCGTCCGGCTACCGCGTGGGCCGCTTCACCGTCACCGTCACCGATGCCGACCATCCGGTGTGCGAGGGCATCACCGACTTCGAGGTCGACGACGAGCTGTACTTCGCGCCCGTGCTCACCGACCGGATCCATCCGATCCTTGCCCACGACGCCGACCTCGACGGTGCGCTCTTCCAGGACACGTTCGACGAGGTCTCGCACGGCTCGTCGACCGGCGTCACCTGCGCCGGGCGCGGCGCGGAGGGCACGCTCACCGGCCCGAGCCGACTCATGGGCTGGACGACCGTGGCCGGCCACAGTCCGGTCGTCACGCTGCTCATGGGCGACGGGCCGAGCACCTTCGGGCAGGAGATGTTCCGCCGCCTGCTGGGCAATGCACTCACCTGGGTGAGCTCACCTCAGGCGCGCGCCGATGCGAAGGCCGCGCCGTTCGCCGTGCCGCTGCCGTAATGACCTCAGCGGCGCGTCTCCGGCCGCTCTAGCCGCGACGTCGGGCGCTGCGCACCGCGAGCGCCATGGCCACGATCAGCGCCAGACCGTTGAACAGCTGGGTGACGTAGGTCGGGAAGCCCGCCAGCTGAAGACCGTCGACGCCGGTGGCCAGCAGCAGGATCGCCACGATCGTGCCGACCACGTTGACGCGGCCGGGACGGATCTGGGTGGCACCCAGGAAGACCGCGGTGAAGGCGGGCAGCAGGTAGTTCGCGCCGATGTCGGGCGCACCCAGAGACGTGGTCGACAGCAGCAGGATGCCGGCGAACGCCGCGACGACTGCGGAGGCCACGAAGGACAGGGTGATGATGCGTCCGACCTTGACACCGGCCAGGCGGGCGGCCACCGGGTTGCCGCCGACCGCGTAGAGGTAGCGGCCCCCGGGGGTGTACTCCAGCACCCACCAGATGACGACGGCGATCACTGCCGCGTAGTAGACCGACGCGGAGATGCCGAACCAGGTCTGTCGCGCGAAGTCCAGGAACGGGTAGTACCCCGCCTGCGGGAGCACGAGCTGGCCGCCGCCGGTGATCATGTAGGCGATCGCGACGAGGATCGAGCTCATGCCCAGGGTGCCGATGAACGAGTCGACCTTGAACTTCACCACGACGGTGGCGTTGGCCAGACCGATGATCGCGCCGATGATGAGCGCACCACCGCAGGCGATCCACACACCCTTGTGCGCCAGCAGGGCCCAGGCGGTGAAGCAGGCCGACACCGTCAGGGTGCCGGCAATGGTCAGGTCGAAGGCGCCGGCGGCGACCGGGACGATGAGGCCGAGGGCGAGGACGGTGCTGATGGCCTGGTACGACAGGATCGCGCGGACGTTGTCGAGGGTGAAGAACAGCTGCGGGATCCAGATCGAGAACACGATGATCAGGGCGACCCACACGTAGATGCCGCTGAAGCGGTCGAAGCCCAGGTTGATGCGGCGCTTGGGCTTCGCGACCGCCTCGGGGGCGGGGGCCGTCGGCGTGCTGCTCATCTCGTCGCTCCGGTTCTCGTGTGGCTTCGGGTCGGTCAGGTCGTCGGTGTTCAGGCGGGTTGGTCAGGCGGCCGGGTCGGCACTGGTGTCGCGGCTGATGGTTGCCGCGGTGATGGCATCGGCGGTGATGTCGCCGCCGCGCAGGATCTCGGCGATGCGGCCACGTCGCATGATGACGATGCGATCGCACACGCGCACGAGCTCCTCGTGGTCGGTGGAGCACACGAGTACAGCCGCCCCCTGGGCCGCCGCCTCGTCGACGAGGGTGTGGATGTCGGCCTTGGCCCCCACATCAACGCCCTGGGTGGGCTCATCGAGAAGCAGGACGTCGGGCTCCTGGCGCAGCCAACGGGCCAGGATCACCTTCTGCTGGTTGCCGCCGGAGAGCTGCGCCATCGTGTACTCGGTCTGACCGGCCGGCTTGACCGTGAGGCGATCGAGCCACACGCGCACGTCGGAGCGCTCCGGATTGCGACGCAGGATGCCCAGGGTCATGTGCCGCCCCGGATCGACGAGCGTGATGTTCTCGCGCAGGGTCTGGTCCATGAAGGACGCATTGGCGTGGCGTTCGGCGGGCACGAGGGCCACCTTGCGCGAGATCGAGATGTCGGGGCGGTTCTGCGGCAGCTCGGTGCCGTTGATGAGCACCTCGCCGGAGCGCTCCCGGCCGCCGAACACCAGGCCGGCGACGGCCTCGCGGCCGGACCCGGTGATACCGGCGACGCCTACGACCTCGCCGCGATGCACCGAGAGATCGATACCGGTGACGGACCCACCGGCCACGCCACGAAGGGTGAGCACCTCCTGGTCGTGCTCGCGCGCGACGGACTCCGAGCGGCTGTGCTCCTC
>CAYFLO010000108.1:0-5843 GCA_964343995.1 uncultured Bifidobacteriaceae bacterium | reverse complement strand
GCCCCTGGGGTGAGGGTGACCTGGCGACGCACGTCGTCAAGGACACCGGCATCGGTGCCTTGGAGAAGTGCCACCCGGGCGCGCAGGGACTGGGCAAAGTCGAGCTCGCCGCGCATGGCCGCTTCGGTGATGGCGGCCACCTCGGATTCGCACCCCGCGTGGGCAGCGAGCAGGTCGATCACTTCGTCCTGGATGAGAGTGGAATCGACGTCCATGACCACCAGGTGCTGCCCCCGACGATCGAGCCCGGCACGTTGGACCGCGATGTCGGCGCCGGTGGTCGAGGCGACCGCCGCCAGAGGCGACCGCAGATCGGCGACAGAGGCGCCCGAGCCTTCGAAGACGATCGCCGTCACCGGGTAGGAGGCAATCCGTCGAATGCGATCGATGTTGCCGCCGTGGTCGGCAATCGCTGCCGCAACAGCTGTGACCGCTGCCGGTCGCAAGGGTGCGCCCATGACCGTCACATGAACGCGATTGCGTCGACGGTCGTCATCGGGGTCAGCACCCGCAACCACGTGCGCCTGCATTCCCAGACGGGCACTTGTGCGGGTGACACGAGCGATCACGCTCTCCTCCTCGTCGGCAGGAACCCCGCCCAGGAGAAAGGACAAGATGAGATGCCCGCGCACGACGATCTGCTCGATGTCCTGAACGATCACCGGGGTCGAGGCAAGCTCACCGAAGAGGGTGCGGGTGACACCCGGGCGGTCGTGCCCGGAGACCGTCACCAGAAGTGTGCGCTCGCTCACCGTGGACACGCTAACGAAGCCTGCTCCTTCCCGAACCCTAGGGTGGGGATATGTCCGTGGTGCGCCTGTCCGCCGTGAGTGTGCAACGCGGAGGCGCCCTGCTCCTTGACGGGGTCTCGTTGACCCTGCTCGACGGGGAGCGCTGGGTGGTCATCGGCCCCAATGGCGCCGGAAAAACCACACTTCTGCAGATCATGGCCGCTCGGCTCTTTCCCACCCGTGGAGACGTGGAGGTACTGGGGGAGGCCCTCGGGGCAACCGACATCCCGGAACTTCGACCGCGCATCGGTTTTGCCAGCGCCGCACATCTGTCCGTGTTCCCTCCGGCTGAGTCGGTCGCCAATGCGGTGCTGTCGGGTGCCTACGACGTCACGGGGCGCTGGCGCGAGAAATATGACCCCGCCGATGAGGCACGGGCGGCAACCCTGCTCACACGGTGGGGTCTGGCTCCGCTTGCTCAGCGCACCCTGGGCACGCTGTCGGAGGGTGAGCGCAAGCGCACCCTCATCGCGCGAGCACTCATGGCCGATCCGGAGCTTCTGCTGCTGGACGAGCCGGGTGCGGGTCTGGATCTTGCCGGACGTGAGGATCTCGTGGCGCGACTGGGGGAGTTGGCACGCACACCGTCTGCACCGGTCATCGTCCAGGTCACGCATCACGTGGAGGAGATCCCCGACGGGTTCACCCATGCCGTGGTGCTGGGGCGAGGCCGCGTGGTTGCTGCGGGACCGTTGCCCGATGTGCTGACCTCAACGGTGCTGAGTGCGGCCTTCGGACTCGGGCTCGACGTGACCACGCAGAACGGCCGTTACTGGGCGCGGCGCGCGGAGATTCCGGGCTCGCGGCTCTAGGCCGAGTGTCTGGGTAGCGTCAGCGCCATGGTGCGCAAGGTGATCCTCATCGTCGTCGGGGCACTCCTCGTGGTGGCCGGAATCGGCGTCGGTGCGACAGCCGTGGTCGTGCATCAGTCGATCGGCGACGCCGGCCGGCTGGAGGTTCCGCTCGGCACGCTCACCCCGACCGGCGGGACGGGCACGGTGGTGGTCGATGTCGAGGGGTTCTCCGCCGACCTGCCCTACCTGTCGTCGTGGGCGACTCCGCGCCTGCAGGCTTCCTCGTCACAGTCGATCTTCCTGGGTGCCGGTGCCCCGGCCGACGTCGACGCCCTGCTGCGCGGAAGCAGCTATTCCGTCGCGCGAACCTCCGGCGGCACATGGGAACTCACGACAGTGCCGGGAACGGCGCCGTCCGCTGCGGTCGCCCAGCAGACGTTCTGGTGGGCGACCGATCACGGCACATCGGCGTCGATCGCGGTTCCCGCGAAAAGACCGCTCACCCTCGTGCTCTCCAGCGCCGACGGGCGACCCCTGGGCCCGGTGTCCCTGACGGCGGTCGTGCTCGTCCCCACCGTTGCCGCGGCCTATCCGGGGGTGCTGATCGGTTCCGGCAGTGCCGTTCTCCTCGGCATCGTCCTCATTGTCATCGGGAGCGTCCTGCGCCGCCGGCGCGGCCGTCACGAGGCCGCAGACGCCCACGAGGATGCGGTGCCCGATGGCACCTGAGCGGATCGCCACCTGGCCCAACGCTCTGAGTGTTGTCCGGCTGCTGGGCATCCCGCTCTTCCTGTGGCTGGTGCTGGGAGCGCATCAGGATGTCGCGGCCTTTGCCGTTCTCGCGATCGCCGGGGCCACGGACTGGCTCGACGGCTGGCTCGCGCGCCGACTCAACCAGGTCACCGCCCTCGGGGCCCTTCTGGATCCCCTGGTCGACCGGCTGTACATCATCGCCACCCTGCTGGGACTTGTCCTGCGTGCCCTCATCCCGTGGTGGCTGGTCGGACTGCTCGTGGCCCGGGAGCTCTTCCTACTCGCACTGCTGCCCGCACTCCGGCGGCGCGGCCTGGTCGCACTCCCGGTGACCCTGGTGGGTAAGGCCGGCACCTTCGCGCTCCTGTGGGGATTCCCGCTGCTTCTCCTGTCCGGGCTACCCGCCCCCTGGGGTACCGGCGCGGCGGTCCTCGGCTGGGCCTTCGCGCTGTGGGGAACCTTCCTGTATTGGTGGGCCGGGTTCCGCTACCTGGCGGCGGTGCGGCGCCTGACGGCCGCGTCGCCGGGGGGCGTCGGAACGCTCGGTTAGAGTGCGGGCACCCGATCGTCATCCAGGAGGCTCCGGTGTACCCCGACGACCTGCGATACACCGCGGAGCATGAGTGGGTCCGTTCCACGGCACAGGGCACCGTCGTCTTCGGCATCACCCACTTCGCCCAGGAGGCACTCGGCGACATCGTCTACGTCTCGCTGCCGGGAGTCGGGTCGCGCATCCACGCCGGAGCGTCGTGCGGTGAGGTCGAGTCCACCAAGAGCGTCAGCGACGTCTACGCGCCCCTCAGCGGAGAGGTGGTCGCCATCAATTCCGCACTCGACTCCGCACCGGAATCCGTCAATGCCGACCCCTACGGGGGTGGGTGGATGGTCGAGATCCGACCCGACGATCCTGCGAGTGTGTCTGCGCTCATGGATGCCGCCGCCTACCGGGCGTCGGTGGAGTCCGCCTGATGACGTGCCCCTCCTGCGGGCATCCGCGTGAGCCTGATGACCGCTTCTGTGCGGGGTGCGGAGTGGCATTCGCCGACCTGGAGTCCCCGGGCGCGGTGACCTCGATCATTCCGACGGTCACGTCGACCGGCACCGGGCCTTTGTCCGCACTTCATTCGGGCCGCATGGCCGGTATCCCCGGTAGCGACGCACTTCTCGTGGTGCATCGAGGCCCAGGGGAGGGCACCGAATACGTCCTACGGGCCGCCGATGGCGTTCATACGGTGGGGCGCACCCCCGATGCGGAGGTGTTCCTCGATGACGTCACCGTGAGCCGTCGGCACGCGGAGTTCCGCCATGGCGCCACGGGCTGGAGCGTTCGCGATGTCGGCAGCCTGAACGGAACCTACGTCAACCGACAGCGCGTGGATGATCGCGCCCTGCGCGCCGGTGACGAGGTTCAGATCGGCAAGTTCCGGTTTGCCTTTCTCGTCGGCTCAGAACCGACGCCATGACCGGCCGGGGGGAGTCCGCCTCCGGCACCGTGAGCATCGGCGAGGTCCTTGCGCTGCTGCGGCGGGAATTCCCGGATGTCACGATCAGCAAGATCCGCTTTCTGGAGTCCGAGGGCCTGGTCACTCCCGCGCGCACCGCATCCGGCTACCGACGATTCACGTCGGCCGATATCGAGCAGTTGCGCTCGGTCCTCACCCTCCAGCGCGACCAGTACCTGCCGCTCAAAGTCATCCGTGAGCAGATCAGTGACACCGCCGACCCGGCCGCCATTGCCGGGTCCGGGATGCAGGAGGCTGATTTCCGCCCGGGTGCCGGACGGGTCCGCCTCACCCGACAGGAACTCGCCGACCAGTGTTCTCTCCCGCTTTCCTACGTCACCGCGCTGGAGGGCCTAGGCCTGGTATGGGCCAATCCCGCGGGGCACTATGACGAGGAGGCTCTCGCCATCGCCCAGGTGATCGCCCGCCTGTCAGCCTTCGGCATCGAACCGCGACACCTGCGCACCTTCCGGGTGGTGGCCGACCGCGACACCGGTCTGGTCGAGCAGATGGCCACCCCGTACACCGCCCAGCGGGGCCGAGACGGCAAGGCCCGGGAACGTGAGACGGTGCGCGAACTCGCTGCCCTGTGCATCCAGCTCCATGCCGCTCTGCTGCGAGCAGAACTCGTCCGGCAGGGCCGCGCCTAACGCCCCCACGGGGATACCCTCGACCTGTGGCAGATTTCGAGGTGGTCGGGGTGAGGGTCGAGGTGCCCTCGCAGAACCCGATCGTGCTCCTTCGCGACCGGGAGACCGGGCGCTACCTGCCTATCTGGGTCGGGGCGGGGGAGGCAAGCGCCATTGCCCTCGCCCAGGAAGGCCTGGTCCCCCCGCGACCGCTCACTCACGACCTGCTGCGCGATGTCATCTCTACTCTGGGGGCCTCGGTGTCCGAGGTCCACATCAGCGATCTGCAGGATGGCGTCTTCTACGCGGAGATCCGGTTCACCGGGGGAGCGACCGTGAGCGCTCGCCCGTCGGATGCAATCGCGCTGGCCCTGCGGGTGGGGGCGCCGATCACCGGCGCCAACGAGGTGCTTGCCGCGGCAGGGATCGATATCGACGCCGATGACGAGGGCACGGGTGCCGAGGATCAGGTGGAGCGGTTCCGGGAGTTCCTCGAGCAGGTCTCCCCGGAGGATTTCGGCGAGGATCTGGGACCTGGGCAACCCTCAGCGTGAGGGTGAGACTTTGCTCCCCGACACGCCGACCAGCGGTTTTGACCGGCTCTTCCCGGTTCCCTAGCGTTCGCCCAGGGTCATTCCCCGGACCCCTCTGGAGGACTCGTGAGTGACGTGGAGCGCGGACGCACGGAGCGCGGCCAGGATGCGCTGTTCGACGACAGCACCCTGCGGCCGCTGCCGGCGGATATTGGCTACCGCGGCCCGGTGGCGTGTGCGGCGGCAGGCATCACGTATCGCCAGCTCGACTACTGGGCGCGCACCGGTCTGGTGACGCCGTCCATTCGCGATGCCTCCGGTTCCGGTTCGCAGCGTCTCTACGGCTTCCGCGACGTCCTCATCCTGCGTGTCGTCAAGCGCCTCATCGACACCGGTGTCTCGCTGCCGAACATCCGAGCCGCTGTCGCTCACCTGCAGGGTCGCTCGGGGGAGGACCTCGCCGGACTCACGCTGATGAGCGATGGGGCCTCGATCTACGAGTGCCGCAGTGCCGACGAAGTCGTCGACCTGGTACGCGGGGGACAGGGGGTGTTCGGGATCGCCGTGGGAAGTGTGTGGCGCGAGGTCGAAGGCACCCTGGCCCAATTCCCCGGGGAGCGCCCCGTGGACGCCACCGACACCATGACAAGTGACTCCGGCGACGACCCGGTCACCGCCGCAGCTGACGAACTGGCGGCCCGTCGCGCGCGCCGTCGCGCCGGCTGACCGATAGCCTTACCTGGCTGACTGACCCCGGGCGGGAGAGACCGCGGTGAATCTGGCCGCGGCGCCGAAGGAGCAATCTCCCCGACAACCTCTCAGGCAGCAGGACCGCTCGGGG
>CAYFLO010000107.1:499-5845 GCA_964343995.1 uncultured Bifidobacteriaceae bacterium | reverse complement strand
CGTGCCGACCGGGACTGGACCGGTGCCGACACCCTGAAGAACGTCGTCTTCATGGTCACCGCCCCCGATGGCACACAGGCGCCGCTGGCGGTGGGCCTGCCGGGAGACCGCGAGGTCGACCTTAAGCGCCTGGAAGCGGTGCTCCAGCCGTCGGTGGCGCGGCCCTTTGAGGACGCGGACTTCGCCGCACACCCGCAGCTGGTCAAGGGCTACATCGGCCCGCAGGCCCTGGGGGAGGAGCACGGGGTGCGCTACCTCGTCGACCCGCGCGTGGTCGACGGAACGCGTTGGATCACCGGGTCCAACCGGGCCGGTCATCACGTCTACGACCTTGTCGCCGGTCGCGACTTCACCCCCGACGGCACCATCG
Source organism: uncultured Bifidobacteriaceae bacterium (assembly GCA_964343995.1). Taxonomy (GTDB): domain Bacteria; phylum Actinomycetota; class Actinomycetes; order S36-B12; family S36-B12; genus JBAWXR01. The sequence goes on along the minus strand of CAYFLO010000107.1, from coordinate 5,475 downwards.
AGGTGGCCGAGGTGCGCGAGGGCGATCACTGTCCCTCGTGCGGAGAACCGGTCGTGCTCGCGCGCGGCATCGAGATCGGTCACATCTTCCAACTGGGCCGCAAGTACGCCGAGGCCCTCGGACTGAAGGTCCTCGACGAGAACGGCAAGCTCGTCACGGTCACCATGGGCTCCTACGGCATCGGCGTCTCGCGCGCGGTGGCGGCGGTGGCCGAGCAGTGGCACGACGACAAGGGCCTGGTCTGGCCGCGCGAGGTGGCCCCCGCCGACGTGCACGTGGTCGCCACGGGCAAGGAGGACGAGCCCTTCGAGGCCGCCGAGCGGCTGGCGCAAGCGCTTGACGAGGCCGGCGTGCGGGTCATGCTCGACGATCGCCGCGGGGTCTCCCCGGGCGTGAAGTTCAAGGATGCCGAGCTCATCGGTGTGCCCACCATCGTCGTGGTGGGCAAGCGCCTGGCGGAGGGATTCATCGAACTGCGTGATCGACGCACCGGTGACTCGCGCGACGTCATGGCCTCCGATGCTCTGCCCTCGATCGTGGCGGTGGTGCGGGGCGACGCGTGACCGTCCGCGCCGTCATCTTCGACTGGGGCGGCACGCTCACGCCGTGGCATGACGTCGATCTTGTCGGCCAGTGGTACGCCTACGCGGTTCACTGGGACCCACTCCATGCCGCTCCGTTGGCGCGACGGCTCGCTCAGCGTGAGATCGACCTGTGGGGACGGCATATCGAGACGTCCGGGGCGCAGGGCCCCGGCACTCTGGACGACCTGTTTCTGTCCGAGGGAATCGACATCACCAGTGCGCCGCACCTGGTGGCCCTGAGCCATTACCTGACGATGTGGGCCCCGCACACCATCGCCGATCCGCAGGCGGCGCCGCTGATGTCGGCCCTGCGCGAGCGGGGGATCCTCGTGGGTGTCCTGAGCAACACCCTGTGGCCGCGGGCCCACCATGAGGAGGTCTTCGCTCGTGACGATCTCGCCGACCTCATTGATGCGGCGGTGTACTCCAGCGATCTTCCGGTGGCCAAGCCGCACGAGGAGGCGTTCCGCGAGGTGCTCGATGCGCTGGGTGTCGCCGCGGCGGATGCGGTGTTCGTCGGCGATCGACTGTGGGACGACATCCACGGCGCCCACCTCGCCGGCATGCGCACGATCTGGATCCCGCACTCGGTGATCCCCGACGACCAGCACGTGCGCACCGGCACCGAGCCCGACGCCACGGCGCACGAGCTCGCTGATGTGCTCGGCATCGTCGACGGGTGGCGATGACGGCCTTAGGCGCGCTCACCCCGGACGCGCTGTCGCCGCTCACCGTGGCGCTGCTGTGCCTGGCGGCTCTGGCCGCTGGATGGGTCGACGCGGTGACGGGCGGCGGCGGGCTGGTGCAGTTGCCCTCGCTGCTGCTGGCGCTGCCGCAGGAGAACACGGTGGCGGCGATCGCCACCAACAAGCTGTCCAGCGTGCTGGGCACGTCGGCAGCGACGGCCACATACGCGCGCAAGGTGCGCCTGGACCTGCGCACGGCCGTTCCGATGGCGGTTGCGGCGATGGCCGGCGCCGCGGGCGGTGCGCTCACCGCCTCGCACCTGCCCGTGGCGGCCCTGCGCCCGGTCATCGTCGTCGCCCTCATTGTCGTGTGGGTGGTCACGCTCGTGCGCCCGTCGATGGGACAGGACGAGGCGCTGCGCTGGCAGGGTCGGCGCCGTCACTACGTCGTCGCCGTGCTCGCCGGACTTCTCATCGGCTTCTACGACGGCGCGATCGGGCCGGGCACCGGCTCCTTTCTGCTCATGGTGCTGGTCGCCGGCCTGGGCTACTCGTTCCTGCGGGCCTCGGCCACCGCCAAGGTCGTCAATCTGGCGACCAATGTGTCGGCGCTCATCGTGTTCGGCATCGCGGGAGCCCCGCTGTGGCTGCTCGGCCTGCTCATGGGCGCCTGCAATGTGCTCGGTGCGGTGGTGGGGGCATCGATGGCGATCCGACGCGGCAGCGCCTTTGTGCGCGTGGTCTTCCTTGTGGTCGTCGGTGTGCTCATCCTGCGCCTGGGCTGGGACGTGCTGCCGCACGGCTAGGACGACGGCAGGGCGATCACTACGTGGGAGCGGTCACTGCGCCGGCACGGTGGCCGGAGTCCCACCCCACGACCGTGCCCGGTCGGCGCATGCCCGTGCGGTAGCCAGGGCCCGGGCTCGATCCGGGCCGGTGAGGACCTGCGCCCAGGTGAGATACAGCGGCACGAGAGACATCTCCACGCCCGCCAGCACGGAGCGCGCCTGCGCAGGCGTCTGCGGATCGGGGGTCAGGGAGTAGGCCGGGCTCGGCTCGATCGGGTTCCCGGCTGCCGCGGCCGCGAGCGTGGCGGCGGCGGAGTCGCGCTCCACTCGGTGGGATACCAGGTCGGTGCGGGCGCGCCCGCGCGCGGCGACCCGGGCACCGGCGACGGTGTAGGCGTAGATCGCCGCGTCCTGAGCGCGCACGATCGCGGTGAGCGCGTCGGCGGGTGCCGCGTTCGAGGTCGGCGATACGGACGACACACCGCTGCTCGCGCCGTCGGATGCGACGGCACCCGCGCCTCCGGTCGAGGACCCGCAGCCGGTCGATGCCGCGGCCACGACGCCCACGGCGGCGGCAGCCAGACCCAGGCGGACGCTCATGCGGCGGGACGACACCGGCCAAGAATGGCATCGACGGGTACCCTCGTCCGAGAGCACCGCACGACCCACAACCGCAGCACCCATAACAGGATCAGGAGGCGCCATGTCACTCGATGCGCTGCGCGACCTCCTGGCCGCGCCCCTGGCCGACAGCGGCGTGGACCTGGAGGACGTGGAGATCGCGAAGGCCGGTCGCCGGCACGTTGTGCGCGTCATCGTCGACACCGACGGCGGGGTCGACCTCGACACCGTCGCCGACGTGAGCCGCACGGTGTCCGACCTGCTCGACACCCCCGCGGCGGCCACCCTGGTCCCGGGGCCCTTCACGCTCGAAGTCACCTCGCCGGGCGTGGACCGTCCGCTCACCTCGCCCCGGCATTGGCGTCGCGCCAAGGCCCGGCTGGTCGCGGTGACGCTGTCCGACGGCAGCACAGTCACCGGGCGGATCACCGGCAGCGATGACACGGCCGCCACCCTCGACGTTGACGGTGCGGCGCGCACCGTGCCCTACGCCGACATCACCCGGGCTGTCGTCCAGGTGGAATTCGGGAAACTGCCCGTGGTCGACGAGGCAGGGGTCGAGGACGACGACACGGCAGGGGGTTCGTGATGGACATCGACGTCAGTGCCCTGAAGGCACTCGTGCGCGAGAAGGACCTGTCACTGGATGTCGTCGTCGAGACGATCGAGCAGGCGCTCCTGGTGGCGTACCACCACACCGAGGGCGCCGCGGCCAAGGCGCGGGTCGTTCTCGACCGCAAGACCGGGCACGTCACCGTCATGGCGGCGGAGGTCGACGACGAGGGCACGGTCCTGCGCGAGTACGACGACACTCCCGAGGGCTTCGGCCGGATCGCCGCCACCACGGCCCGACAGGTCCTCCTGGCCCGCCTGCGCGAGGCCGAGGGTGATGCCACGCTGGTGGAGTTCACCGGTCGCGAGGGCGACCTCGTCTCCGGTCAGGTGCAGCAGTCGTCGCACCCGCGGATGATCCGCGTCGACATCGGCAAGGTCGAGGCCAACCTGCCGCCCGAGGAGCAGGTGCCGGGGGAGTCGTACGCCCACGGCACGCGCCTGAAGTGCCTGGTCACGGCCGTGCGCAAGGGCTTCAAGGGCCCGCAGGTGACGGTGTCGCGCAGCCACCCCAGTCTCGTGCGCGCGCTGTTCGCGCTGGAGGTGCCCGAGATCGCCGACGGCACCGTGGAGATCAAGGCGGTCGCTCGCGAGGCCGGGCACCGCACCAAGATCGCGGTCCACTCCACCGTGCCCGGCGTCAACGCCAAGGGCGCCTGCATCGGACCGATGGGGCAGCGCGTGCGCAACGTCATGGCCGAGCTCAACGGGGAGAAGATCGACATCGTCGACTGGTCGGCCGACCCCGCCGAGATGATTGCCCACGCGCTCTCGCCGGCACGGGTCACGGCCGTTGCGGTGGTCGACGCCCAGGCCCATGCCGCCCGGGTGCTCGTGCCGGACTACCAGTTGTCTTTGGCCATCGGCCGTGAGGGGCAGAATGCCCGGCTCGCGGCGCGGCTCACCGGCTGGCGCATCGACATTCGGCCCGATACGGCCCCCGATCGACCCCTGGCGGGGGGCTCGGCTCCAGGAGGGTCCGAGCAGGCCGACGGGCCGGGCCCGACCGCCTGAGGCGGGAGGCACCCATGACCGGGGTAGACTCCGCGGGTCCGTCGCCGCTGCGCACCTGTGTGGGCTGCCGGCAGCGGGCACCGCAGCACAGCCTGATCCGGGTGGTCGCATCGGCCGGGGAGCTCCTCCCCGACCCGACGCGCAGGAAGCCGGGCAGGGGGGCCTACGTGCACCCCGACGCCTCGTGCCTGGAACGCGCAACTCGACGTCGCGCGTTCACCCGTGCCCTGCGGGTCGATGGGGTCCTCGACCCCGCGCCCCTGCAGGCCCTGATCGACGCCGGCTGAACTGCACCCCGGTTCGGGCGACCGCCCGCAACCGTCCGGCCCCGGCCTATGCCGGCTCAGCAGGGAGTGACCGCCAGGTGAGCACCCGATGAGCGCACGAGCATGAACGTGCACCGCCAGCACTGACGGTCCGGGACGACCCCGGGCCAAGACAGGAGAGAAGTGTCGAAGGTCCGGGTCTACGAACTCGCCAAGGAGTTCGGGGTCGAGAGCAAGGTCATCCTCGCCAAGCTCGCCGATCTGGGTGAGTTCGTGCGTTCTGCATCGTCCACGGTTGAGCCGCCCGTCGTGCGCAAGCTGCGCGACGCCATGCCGGCGCCCGCGGCCGGTGGCGCCGCCGCTGCTGAGGCTCCCGCCAAGAAGACCACGCGCAAGGCTCCGGCC
>CAYFLO010000107.1:0-489 GCA_964343995.1 uncultured Bifidobacteriaceae bacterium | reverse complement strand
CGCGGCCTTCTTGGCCGGAGCCTTGCGCGTGGTCTTCTTGGCGGGGGCGCCGGCAGCGGCCTCTGCTCCTGCGATGAAGGCCCCGGCTGCCCCTGCGGCTCCGGCCGAGCCGGAGACTCCGGCGCCTGCAGCCACGTTCCTTGCTCCCACCGAGGCGCCGGCCGCGCCGGCTGCACCCGCCGCGCCTGCGGCTCCTGCCGCGTCCGCCGCACCCGAGGCCCCCGGCGATGCTCGTCCGGCCGGTCCGCGTCCGGCCGGTCCGCGTCCGGGCAACAACCCGTTCGGCGCCGGCACCGGCATGGGCCGTCCGGCCGGTCCGCGTCCGGGCAACAACCCGTTCGGCGCTGGCACCGGCATGGGACGCCCGCCCGTCCCTGGCGCCCCGCGTCCCAATCCCGGCTCGATGCCTCCTCGTCCCATGCGGCCGATGGGCCCGGGTGGTCCCGGGCGCGGTCCGGGTGGTCCCGGGGGTCCGGGTCGTGGTCCCGG
>CAYFLO010000106.1:0-5883 GCA_964343995.1 uncultured Bifidobacteriaceae bacterium | reverse complement strand
TGGCGGAGTACTGGCCACAGCTCATCCGGTCGTTCGTGTACTCCGGTATCGCCACGATCCTGGCGCTGCTCCTGGCCTACCCCCTGGCGTACTTCATCGCCTTCCGCGGCGGGCGATGGAAGCCGCTCCTGCTCGTCCTCGTCGTGGCGCCGTCATTCGCCTCGTTCCTCCTGCGCACCTACGCGTGGAAGACGATTCTTGCCGACGATGGCATCGTCACGTCCACGCTGAATGCCCTGCACCTGCTTCCGCAGGGGCGCATCCTCAACACCAGCCTGGCCGTCATCGCCGGCCTGACCTACAACTTCCTGCCGTTCATGCTCCTGCCGCTGTACGCCGCGATCGACAAGATCGACCCGCGCCTGGTCGAGGCCGCGAGCGACCTGTACGCCTCGCCGTTCACGGCCTTCCGCAAGGTGACCTGGCCACTGTCGCTGCCCGGAGTCGTGGCGGGCACGCTGCTCACCTTCATCCCGGCGGCCGGCGACTATGTCAATGCCCAACTGCTCGGTTCACCGCAGGACCGCATGATCGGCAACGCGATCCAGGCGAACTTCATCGAGTTCCGCGACTATCCAACGGCCAGCGCACTGTCCTTCGTACTCATGGCGATCATCCTGGTGCTCGTATTCGGCTACATCCGTAAGGCAGGAACGGAGGACCTCGTATGACGGGGGAGCAGCCATGAGGCGCCGCCTGGGTCGCGCGGTCATCCCGGTCATCGCGATCGCGGTTCTGGTCTACCTCTTCGTCCCGATCGCGATCGTCATCGCCTTCAGCTTCAACAATCCAGGCAGTCGCTACAACCTCACCTGGAAGCAGTTCTCTCTGGATGCCTGGACCAACCTGTGCGGTGTGCCCGGTGTGTGTTCGTCTTTCGTCACCAGCATCGAGATCGGCATCGTCGCCACCATCCTGGCGACGATCCTGGGCACGATGATCGCCTTCGCCCTCGTGCGCTACCGGTTCCGCGGACGCGGGACCACCAACATGATGATCTTCCTGCCGATGACCACGCCCGAGGTCGTCATGGGAGCAAGTCTCCTGGCGCTGTTCCTCAACCTTCGGTTCCCCCTCGGGGTGACGACGGTCGCCATCGCGCACATCATGTTCATCATCTCGTTCGTCGTCGTCACCGTGAAGGCGCGCCTGCAGGGGATGGACCCGCGACTGGAGGAGGCGGCCCGCGACCTGTACGCCAACCCTCGCGCGACCTTCCGCTACGTCACCTTCCCGATCGTGCTTCCGGGCATCCTGGGTGCGGCACTGCTGGGATTCTCGTTGTCGTTCGACGATTTCATCATCAGCTACTTCAATGCGGGCACGCTGGTGACCTTCCCGATCTACATCTGGGGTGCCGCGCAGCGCGGTATCCCCGTGCAGGTCAACGCCCTGGCCTCCCTGGTCTTCCTGGCCACCCTCGCGATCGTCGTCACGACCACGCTCGTGGGTCAGCGTCGCCGCCGGGCCCTGGAGAGCCGTATCGGCTGAGCCGCCGGCTGCAGGTCGCGTGGGCGCAGGTCAGCGAGACCGATAGATGACGGTGAGATCGGCGTGCTCCTGGCCACTGGTGAGCCGGTAGTGCACCGGTCCCTGGCACCAGTGGTCCTCCTCGCACAGCGGATACGGAGCAACGGAGGCGACACCGGCGGAATCCGTGACGGCCGAGTCCTCCGTCACCCACCCGTCCGAACCCGCCGACGCCAGCGTCACCCGGCGTCCGGGAATGGCGGGAATGGTGTGGACGACCAGGCGCGGAACGCCAGCGGCGCTGCGATAACGCCCCTGCGTGATCACGCGCGAGGTGGCATGGGAGCCGTCCGACCACTGCCAGGCCTGAACGATGACGGTGTCGGCGGCGGGAACCATGTCCACGACGCTAGGTCTGCACCTCAGTGCGGTAAAGCCCGAACGCCACGCCTGTGGATGCCGTCGCGGGACTCGGGTTACGCCGTGGCGGCGAAGGCCTCGTCGAGTACGTCCAGACCCTCGGAGAGCAGCTCGGTGCCGATCGTGAGCGGCGGCAGGAAGCGGAAGACGTTGCCGTAGGTGCCCGTGGTCAGGGTGACGACACCGTGGCTGTGCATGTAGGCGTTGAGGGCAGCCGCGCGGGCCGCATCGGGCTCCACGGTGCCCGGCGTGCACAACTCGATGGCGATCATGGCGCCGCGACCGCGGATGTCACCGATCACCGGATGACGCTCCCGGATCGCCTCCAGGCGCGGAACCATGATCGACTGGATCTGTCGGGCCAGGGCGGGAGCGTCGGCCTGCTCCATCCAGCGCATCGCGCCCAGGGCGCCGGCGCACACGACCGGGTTGCCGCCGTACGTGCCGCCCAAGCCGCCGGCGTGCACGGAGTCCATGATCTCGGCGCGCCCCGTGACCGCGGCCAGCGGCATGCCGCCGGCGATGCCCTTGGCCGTGGTGATGAGGTCGGGCACGACACCGTCGTGCTCGATGGCGAACCAGTCGCCCGTGCGGCAGAAGCCGGACTGGATCTCGTCGGCGACGAACACGATGCCGTGGGCGCGAGCGAAGTCGGCCATGTCACGCAGGTAGCCGTCGCCGGGAACGATGAATCCGCCCTCGCCCTGGATCGGCTCGATGACGATCGCCGCCACGTTGTGCGCCCCGATCTCCTTCTCGATGCGGGTCGTGGCCAGGGCGGCGACCTCCGGGCCCTTCATGCCGCGGTCGCGGAACGGATACGACATGGGCACGCGGTAGACCTCGGGAGTGAACGGCCCGAAACCCTCCTTGTACGGCATGTTCTTGGCGGTCATGCCCATGGTGAGGTTGGTGCGACCGTGATAGCCGTGCTCGACCACGACGACGGCGTCGCGGCCGGTGTGGCGCCGGGCGATCTTGACCGCGTTCTCCACGGCCTCAGCGCCGGAGTTCAGGAGCACGGAGCGCTTCTCGTGGGTGCCGGGAGTGACGCGGTTGAGCGTCTCGCACACCTCGACGTAGCCCTCGTAGGGGGTGACCATGAAGCAGGTGTGCGTGAATGCCTCGACCTGGGCGCGCACGCCCTCGACGACGTCGGGGTTGGCGTTGCCGACGGTGGTGACGGCGATACCGGAACCCAGGTCGATCAGGCGGTTGCCGTCGATGTCCTGCAGGATGCCGCCGCCCGCACGCTCGATGTACACCGGCAGAGTCACGCCGATGCCGGCGGACACGGCCGCCACCTTGCGGGCCTGCAGCGCCTGAGAGCGCGGCCCGGGAATGGCGGTGGCCAGGTGGCGCGACTGCTCGACGTGGTTGACGGTGCGGGTCATGGCGGGCCTTCCTGTCCGGGCGTCCGGCCAGCATAGGGTGATCGGACGACGATGGTCGTTCGGGCGCTGCGGCGGTCGAGTGGGCGTGCGCAGGGGAGGGACGATGGCCAGGCGCCGGGTCTGCATCCTGGGCAGCACCGGGTCGATCGGCACCCAGGCGCTGGACATCATCGCCCGCCACCCAGACCGCTTCACCGTCACCGCGCTGGCAGCCAGCGGGCGCAACGTCGACCTCGTCGTCTCCCAGGCCCGGGCATTCGACGTCCCCCTCGTCGCCGTCGCTGATGAGGAAGCGGCCGATCGGGTGCGTGCAGGGCTCGCGGGCCTGTCCACCACGGTCATCAGCGGACCCGGCGCCGCCAGCCGCGCAGCGCAGGCCGATACCGATGTCGTGGTCAATGGATTGGCAGGTGCGGCGGGGCTGCTGCCCACGCTGGCCGCGCTCGAGGCCGGGCACGTCCTGGCCCTGGCCAACAAGGAGTCGCTCATCATCGGAGGCCCGCTCGTGCGCGCGGCGGCGCGGCCCGGGCAGATCCTTCCCGTCGATTCCGAGCACTCCGCCCTCGCCCAGTGCCTGATGGCCGGCACGCGCGCCGAAGTCAGCCGGCTGCTCGTGACGGCCAGCGGTGGTCCCTTCCGCGGCCGCACGCGCGCCGAGCTCGCCGAGGTCACGCCCACGCAGGCCCTGGCGCATCCGACGTGGTCGATGGGGCCTCTCGTCACCATCAACTCCGCGACCCTGGTGAACAAGGGCCTGGAGGTGATCGAGGCGCACCTGCTGTTCGACATTCCCCTGGACCGCATCGAGGTGGTCGTCCATCCGCAGTCGATCGTGCATTCGATGGTGGAATTCCGCGACGGCTCGACGATCGCGCAGGCCAGTCCGCCGGACATGCGCATCCCCATCGCCTGGGCGATGGCGCATCCTGAGCGCCTGGACGACATTGCCCCGCCGTGCGCATGGGACCGGCCGGTCGACTGGGAATTCGCCCCGCTCGACGAGGAGACCTTCCCGGCGGTGCGCTGGGCCCGGCGGGCGGCCGCGGCCGGCGGGACTGCCCCCGCCGCCTACAACGGCGCCGACGAGGAGTGCGTGGCCGCGTTCCTCGCCGGAGAACTGTCATTCCTGGGCATCGTCGACATCGTGGGGCAGGTGCTCCAGGAGCACCTGGACGAGGGCTGGCGGAACGCTCCGACCCTCGACGACGTCCTAGCCACCGACGCGTGGGCCCGGCGGGCGGCCCGTGCGCTCATCGACCAGGAGCGGGAGGGCGGGGACGAATGATCGTGCTGGAGATCGTCGGCATCGTCGCCTTCGCGCTGCTCATTGCTGCGTCGATCGCACTCCACGAAATTGGCCACCTCGTGCCCGCCAAGGCCTTCGGCGTCAAGGTGTCCGAGTACATGATCGGATTCGGCCCCACCGTGTGGTCGAAGGTCAAGGGAGAGACCCGCTACGGCCTGAAGGCCGTGCCCCTGGGTGGCTACATCCGCATGGCGGGAATGATTCCGCCCGGCCCCGATGGCACGGCACCGGCGATGTCGACCGGACGCCTGGCGACGCTGGTCAACGACGCCCGACGTCAGGCGCGCGAGGACGCGGTCCCAGGCGAGGAGAACCGGATGTTCTACCGGCTCCCCGTGCGCAAGCGCATCGTCATCATGCTCGGCGGACCGTTCATGAACCTTGTTCTCGCCTTCGTGCTCTTCACCATCATCCTGGTGGGCCTGGGCATCCCCCAGGCGAGTACGACCGTCCAGGCGGTGGGAGCCTGCGTGCCCACGGCCGCGAATGCCTCCGGCACTGCGCTCCCCTCCGGTCAGTGCCCCACGGGCAGCGCCGTTGCCCCGGCCGCTGCCGCAGGGCTGCGCTCGGGCGACGTGGTCGTGGCCGTGGGTGGGCGCGACGTCGCCTCCTGGGATGAGGCCACCGCGTGGATCCGCGCGCACGCGGGCGAGCAGACAACGATCACGGTCATCCGCGCCGGCGAGCGCACCCAGGTGCCCATCACCCTGGCCGCCGCCGTGCGACCGGTTCTGGACGACCAGGGCCAGCCCACGGAGCAGACGGTCACGGTCGGTTACGCCGGCATCGTGCCGACGGCGGAGTGGGTGCGCCAGCCCTTCACTGCGGTTCCGGTGGCGATGTGGGACCTCACCACCCGGTCGGTGGTGGCCCTGGTGTCGCTGCCGGTGCGCCTGTACGAACTCGTGACGCAGACGCTCATCGGCGGTGGCCAGCGCTCGCCGGACAGTCCGGTGAGCGTCGTCGGCGTCACGAGGCTCGGCGGAGACATTGCCGCCATGGACGAGCCGATGCGCGCGAAGGCGGCCACCTTCCTGGGCCTGGCCGCCTCGCTGAACCTGTTCCTGTTCTTGTTCAACCTGCTGCCGATCCTGCCGCTGGACGGGGGCCACGTCGTGTCGGCGCTCTACGAGGCAGTCCGCCGCCGACTGGCCCTGTGGCGCGGGCGCCCGGACCCCGGCCCGTTCGACACCGCCAAGCTCCTGCCCGTCGCCTATGTCGTGGCCGGCGTCCTGCTGCTCATGGGCGTCATCGTCATCTGGGCCGACCTCGTCAAGCCGATCACCCTGGGCT
>CAYFLO010000105.1:282-5920 GCA_964343995.1 uncultured Bifidobacteriaceae bacterium | reverse complement strand
AGGCCTATGCACGTCAGGTCATCGCCAATGCCCAGGCGCTGGCCGCCGGCCTCGCGGCTGCCGGCATGCGACCGGTGAGCGGTGGCACCGACACCCACCTGGCGCTCATCGACATCCAGGCACTCGGCGTCACCGGCGACGTCGCCGAGCAGCGCTGCGATGCGGCCGCGATCACGCTCAACAAGAACGCCATCCCCTACGACCCGCAGCCCCCGTCCAAGGGTTCGGGTATCCGCGTGGGCACGCCGGCCACGACCACCCAGGGCATGACCGAGCCCGACATGGCCGTCGTCGCCGACCTCATCAACCGCGCGGTGCGCGACGAGTCCGGAGCCCAGGCTCCGGCCATCGCGGCCGAGGTCCGAGCGCTCGTCGGGCGACACCCGGCCTACGCGCAGGGGTAGCCGTTGCGCGAATACCTGCTGTGCCTCCTGGCCGCTGCCGGCGTCGCCTACCTGCTCACGCCGGTGGCGCGGGTGTTCGCGGTGCGGATCGGTGCGGTGGCGCAGGTGCGCGATCGCGACGTGCATGACCGCGTCACTCCGCGATTGGGCGGTCTTGCAATCGTCGGCGGGGTGCTCGTGGGCGTGCTCCTGGCCAGCAAGCTGCCGCGCATGGGCGCGGTGTTCTCCGGAAGCAACAGTGCCGTGGCCCTGCTCTCGGGCCTGGCGATCATCGTCGCCCTGGGGATCGTCGACGATCGCTGGGGGCTTGACGCGCCCACGAAGCTCGCCGGTCAGGTCCTGGGCGCCGCCGTCATGGCCTTCCAGGGACTGGCGGTCATCTGGCTGCCCATCGGCGGCACGCTCGTGCTCGACCCCATCACGAGCGTGCTGTTCACCGTCATCATCGTCCTGGTGAGCATCAACGCCATCAACTTCATCGACGGCCTTGACGGTCTTGCCGCCGGCATCGTCACCATCGCGGCCGGTGCCTTCTTCGCCTACTCCTACCTGCTGTCGGTCGAGATGGGCCTGGCCCGCGCCACCCTGGCCACCCTGGTGAGCGCTCTGCTCGTGGGGGCCTGCCTGGGCTTCCTTCCGCACAACTTCTTCCGGGCCCGGATCTTCATGGGCGACACCGGATCGATGGCCCTGGGCTTCCTCCTGGCGGCCAGCACGATCACCCTGGCCGGACGCATCGATCCGGCCTCCGTCACGACCGGCACGCTTGTACCGACTCTGCTGCCGATCCTGCTCCCGGTCGCGATCATGGCCGTCCCGCTGATCGACCTTGCTCTCGCGGTCGTGCGGCGCACCCGCGCCGGACGCAACCCCTTCGCTCCGGACAAGGAGCACCTGCACCACCGGCTGCTCGACCTGGGTCACTCCCAGGTGCGTGCGGTGCTCCTGATGTACGCGTGGACCGGGCTTCTGGCCGGCACCGCGGTCGCGATGGCCTTCATCCCGGTGCCCGCTGCCCTGGGGATGTTCGCGGTAGGGCTGGGGCTGCTGATTCTGGCGGTGCGACGACCCCGGCGACGTCGTGCGCGCGGCGAGGTTCGACCACTGCGATCAGGCACCCGGGGCTGACGCGCGCGCATTCATTCACGGTGCCGACGGTGGCGTCGGACGGGGTGCGCGGAGGGTGACGGGGGTGCCCCGACCGCGGTGAGTGGGCCTCATTGCACCGTGATAGCGTGCCGCCCGACCGGCCCGGTGCGCGACGCCCGGCCCGTCCCGCTGCAGCACGGAGGTCACTCCATGGAGGAGGTGTGATGACGACGCCACTACCCGAGGCGCCGTTCGTCCTTCCCTCCGTCGCCTTCCGGCCTGTACGCCTGGCCCTGGTGTGCGTGGCCCTCGCGGCCCTGGCCATCGCCCTGGCCGCGTTCGCCGGAGCCGTCATGTTCGGCGTCTTCTTGTCCATCGGCCTGGCCCTCGGGCTCGCCAACGCCCTCATGGTCAAGCTCTCGGTGGCGGCGATCACCGCCGACGAGCACCCGCTCAAGCGCCGGATGGTCTTCAATTCCGCGACCAGGCTGGTCATCATCACCGTCATCGCCCTGGTGATGGCCTTCGCCTTCCGTCCCTACGGCTTCGGCACCCTCTTCGGACTGGCCCTGTTCCAGGTGGTCCTCGTGCTCAGCACGGTGATCCCGGTGTGGGCCAAACTGCGACGCGGCGACGCAGGGCAGGAGTAGCAGACATGGTCTTCGCAGCGGTGCCCGCCGGGGGCGTGGAGGTCGGCCACCACACCACCGCCACGTGGCTGGGCATGACGGTCAACACCGACACCATCTACGCCACCCTCGTGGCCGGTGGCGTCACCCTCATCCTGGCCTTCATCCTGCGCGCCAAGGTCACCTCGACCGGCGTTCCCAATGGCGTCCAGCTGTTCTGGGAGGCCATCACCGTCCAGATGCGCAGCCAGATCCAGTCGTCCATGGGTCTGACCCTCGCGCCCTTCGTCCTGCCGCTCGCGGTGAGCCTGTTCGTCTTCATCCTCGTGGCCAACTGGATCTCGGTGCTGCCCCTGCAGTTCAGCGATTCCACCGGAGCGACGGTCGAGCTGCTCAAGCCGCCGGCGTCCGACATCAACTTCGTGCTCGCCCTGGCCCTGTTCGTGTTCATCTGCTACCACGCGGCCGGCTTCCGCAAGCGCGGCGTGATCGGGTACCCGATCAAGGTGGCCAAGGGTCACGTGGCCTTCCTGGCACCGATCAACATCGTCGAGGAGATCGCCAAGCCGATCTCGCTGTCGCTGCGACTCTTCGGCAACATCTTCGCCGGCGTCATCATGGTGGGGCTCATCGCCCTGCTGCCGACCTACATCATGTGGGCGCCGAATGCGATCTGGAAGACCTTCGACCTCTTCGTGGGCCTCATCCAGGCCTTCATCTTCTCCCTGCTGACGATCCTGTACTTCAGCCAGGCCACGGAGAGCGCGGAGGAGCACCACTAGGGGCCACCGGCCTCGTCGCGGCACCCGGTGCCGTGCACTGAACTGAACCGAGACCACCAAGGAATCAAGGAGGAAAGACCATGGCAGATCCCACAATCGTCGCCGGTGCGTTGATCGGCGGTGGCCTCATTCTGGGAGGCGGCGCCATCGGTGCGGGAATCGGCGACGGCATCGCCGGCAACGCGCTGATCTCCGGCATCGCCCGCCAGCCCGAGGCTCAGGGACGCCTGTTCACCCCGTTCTTCATCACGGTCGGCCTGGTCGAGGCGGCGTACTTCATCAACCTGGCATTCATGGCGCTGTTCGTCTTCGCCACTCCTGGGGCGTAGCGACTAACCATGGGTGTGGCAACGGCTGGCCTGATCCTGAGGGCTGCTGAGGATGGCGGAGGAACGAGCAACTTCCTCATCCCCAACGGCACCTTCTTCTTCATCTTGGCGATCTTCCTCGTCGTGTTCGGCGTGATCACGAAGTTCGTCGTGCAACCGGTGCAGAAGGTCCTTGACGAGCGCGAGCAGATGCTCCACAAGACAGGCCAGGACAACCGTCAGGCGAGCGAGCAGGATGCGGCCGCGGACGCGGAGTACCGCCAGGAGCTCGCGGGTGCCCGCAATGAGGCCGGAGCCATCCGCGACCAGGCGCGTGCCGAGGGTCGCCAGACCGTCGAGGACATGCGGGCGCAGGCCAGCACCGAGGTGGCCGGCCGGCTCGCTGCGGCCGAGGACACTCTGCGCGGCGAGGGAGCGGCGCTCGAGCCCACCCTCAACGCGTCGGTGGAGTCCCTGGCGCAGTCCCTCGCCGACCGGGTCCTGGGCACGGGTGCCGCGGGCTCGCCAGCACAGGGACGGGGGCAGTAGGCGGTATGGCCACGTTCATCGGGCAGTTGATCGGCTTCGCCCTCATCGTCTTCATCATCGTGAAGTACGTCGTTCCGCCGGTGCGCACCCTCATGCGCGAACGCCAGGAGCTCGTGCGCACGCAGTTGGCGGAGAGCGCCAAGGCCGCGCAGCGCCTGGTCGATGCCGACCGCTATCTCGCGGAGCGGGTCGAGGAGGGGCGCGTCGAGGCGCGCCACATCGTCGACGACGCGTCCTCCGACTCCGTGCGCATCGCCGAGCAGCTGCGACGCCAGGCCGCCGTGGAGTCCGAGCGCATCGTGGTCCAGGGAGATCAGCAGGTCACCCTGCTGCGGGCCCAGACCATCCGCGACCTGCGGGCCCGCCTGGGCGCTCAGGCGCTGGAGCGCGCCACGACCATCGTGCGCGAGCGCGTCGCCAACCCGGCCGAGCGGTCCGCGACCATCGACCGGTTCCTGGATGAGCTGGATGCCATGGCACCGGTGGCGTCCGCCCCGCAGATCACCGTGTCGGACCTGCGTCCGGCCAGCCGTGATGCGCAGGCCGCCGTCGTCGCCCGCTTCGACTCCCTCGCGCCGTCGCTGTCGACCGACGACCTGTCGCGGGTGTCCGCTGAACTCACCGCCGTCGACGCCATGTTCCTGCGCGAGCCGATCCTGCTGCGCCACCTGACCGAGGCCAGTGGCGCGGCTGCGGCCAAGACCTCGCTCCTGGAGCGGCTGCTGTCGGGCAAGGTGAGCCCGGCCAGCATGGACATCCTCACCGCCGCCGTGTCGGCCCGTTGGTCGGCCACCCGCGACCTGGCCCACTGCGTGGAGCACGTCGCGCGGCTGTGCCTGCTGGAGCGTGCTGCCCGCGAGAACCAGGCCGACGAGGTGTCCGAGCAGCTCTTCCGCTTCAGCCAGATCCTCGACGTCCAGCCGCGCCTGTCCGGCCTGCTGTCAGACCGCAGCGAGCCGGCAGCCGGACGCGTCTCGCTGCTCACCGGGGTGCTCGCGTCGGCCGGAGGCGTCCTGCCCACAGTGTCGGCGCTGCTGGCCCAGACGGTGGAACTCCTCGACGGCCAGCGCTGCGACGAGGCCGTTCAGGAACTCGCCCGGCTCGCCGTCGCGCGCCAGGGGGAGATCACCGCGATCGTCGCGTCGGCCTCCGAGCTGTCGTCGGCGCAGCGTGAGCGCGTCACCGCGGTCCTCTCGCGCATCTACCGCCACCCCGTGGCGGTGCACCTGGTCCTCGACCCCGCCCTCCTCGGTGGCCTCATGGTCACTGTGGGCGACGAGGTCATCGACGGAACCCTGTCCTCGCGACTTGCCGCTGCCGCGACGCGACTGCCCGACTAGCGGCACCACGAACCACCACCACCGAGACGAAGAGGAAGAGCACGAGCCATGGCCGAGTTGACTATCTCCGCGCAGGACATCCAGGGCGCCATCCAGAACTACGTCTCGAGCCTCGAGATCGGCACGGGTCGCGAGGAGGTCGGTACGGTCATCGACGCCGGTGACGGCATCGCCCACGTCGAGGGCCTTCCGTCGGTGATGGCCCAGGAGCTCCTGGAGTTCCCCGGCGGCGTCATGGGTATGGCGCTCAACCTCGACGAGCACAGCATTGGCGCCGTCATCCTCGGTGACTTCGAGAAGACCGAGGAGGGCCAGCCGGTCAAGCGCACCGGCGAGGTGCTCTCGGTGCCCGTCGGCGACGCCTTCCTGGGCCGCGTGGTGAACCCCCTGGGCGAGCCCATCGACGGTCGCGGCGAGATCGTCGCCACCACCCGCCGTCCGCTGGAACTGCAGGCACCCACCGTCGTGCAGCGGCAGAGTGTGCACGAGCCGCTCCAGACCGGCATCAAGGCCATCGACGCGATGACCCCCATCGGC
>CAYFLO010000105.1:0-272 GCA_964343995.1 uncultured Bifidobacteriaceae bacterium | reverse complement strand
CAAGACGGCCGTCTGCGTCGACACGATCCTCAACCAGCGACAGAACTGGGAGACCGGCGATCCGTCCAAGCAGGTCCGATGCGTCTACGTCGCCGTCGGCCAGAAGGGCACGACGATCGCCAGTGTCCGCCGCGCGCTGGAGGAGGGCGGCGCGATGGAGTACACGACCATCGTCGCAGCCCCGGCCTCCGATCCCGCCGGCTTCAAGTACCTGGCCCCCTACACCGGCTCGGCCATCGGCCAGCACTGGATGTACGAGGGCAAGCACGTCC
>CAYFLO010000104.1:0-5961 GCA_964343995.1 uncultured Bifidobacteriaceae bacterium | reverse complement strand
AGATCGTCGTCTACACCGGCGCGGTCATGATGCTGTTCCTGTTCGTCCTCATGGTTGTCGGTGTCGACTCCTCCGATTCCCTCATCGAGACGATCAAGGGCCAGCGGCTCCCGTCGATCCTGCTCGTCCTCGGCCTGGGCATCCTGCTGGTGTGGGGGATCGGCAGCTCGCTCACCGACGTGCCCACGATCGGGCTGCAGAACGCCAATAACGCCGACGGCGGCAATGTGCAGGGCATCGCGCACCTGCTGTTCACCCAGTTCCTCATTCCCTTTGAGGCGACGTCAGCCCTGCTCATCACGGCCGCCCTCGGTGCCATGGTGCTCGCGCACCGCGAGCGCTGGATGCCCAAGCCCACCCAGCGGGCGCTGTCACTGGCGCGGTTCCGCACCGACGGCCACCCGGGCAACCTGCCCAACCCCGGCATCTACGCGCGCAACAACGCCGTCGACACCCCGGCGCTGCTGCCCGACGGCACCCCGCTGCTGGAGAGCGTGCCCCCGCCGGTGCGGTCGCGCGCCGACGTGGCCCCGCTTGACCACGTCGACCTCGATGAGGTGACGGCGATCTCCTCGGCCCCCACGATCTCCGACTCCGAGGGAGGCGACCGATGAGTCCCTCGGCCTACATCGTCCTGTCGGCGATCCTGTTCAGCATCGGCGGCCTGGGCGTCCTCGTGCGCCGCAACGCGATCATCGTGTTCATGTCGGTGGAGCTCATGCTCAACGCGGCGAACCTCGCGTTCGTCGCCTTCGCCCGCATGAGTGGCAATCTCGACGGACAGGCCGTGGCGTTCTTCGTCATGGTCGTGGCCGCCTCCGAGGTGGTGGTCGGCCTGGCGCTGATCGTCACCGTCTTCCGCACCCGCCGCTCGGCCTCGGTCGACGAGCCCAACCTGCTCAAGCACTGACAGACCTAGGGGACCTACGTGACCACCACCATGCCTGCCGAGGGGATCTTCTCCCTCATCTGGCTGATCATCGCGCTGCCGCTCGCCGGTGCCGTGGTGCTGCTGTTCGGCGGACGTCGCACCAACTCCTGGGGTCCGTACCTGGGCATCCTCACCGTGCTCGGCTCCGCCGGCCTGGGCGTGGCGATGTTCCTGGCGATGTTCTCCCGGCCCGCCGACCAGCGTTCGATCACCGAGACCGCCTACACCTGGGTGTTCGTCGACCGCTTCCAGGCCGACATGGCCTTCCAGCTCGACCAGCTGTCGATGGTGTTCGTCCTGCTCATCACCCTGGTCGGCTCGCTCATCCACATCTACTCCCTGGGCTACATGGCCCACGACGAGAACCGCCGCAAGTTCTTCGGCATGCTCAACCTGTTCGTCGGCGCGATGCTCCTGCTCGTCCTGGCCAACAACTACCTCCTGCTCTACGTGGGCTGGGAGGGCGTGGGCCTGGCCAGCTACCTGCTCATCGGGTTCTGGCAGTACAAGGACAGCGCGGCGGCAGCGGCCAAGAAGGCCTTCATCATCAACCGCGTCGGCGACGTGGGCCTGAGCCTGGCGATCATGCTCATCTTCGTCACCTTCGGCTCGGTGGGCTTCAGCGACGTCTTCGGCTCGGTCGACAAGGCCAACCAGGGCACGCTGACCGCCATCGGACTACTGCTGCTCCTGGCCGCCTGCGGCAAGTCCGCGCAGTTCCCGCTGCAGGCCTGGCTGCTGGACGCCATGGAAGGCCCGACCCCGGTGTCGGCCCTCATCCACGCGGCCACCATGGTCACCGCGGGCGTCTACCTCATCGCCCGCAGCAACGCCATCTTCGACCGCACCGTCGCCGCCGCCACCGTCGTGGTGATCATCGGTGTCATCACGATGTTCATGGGCGCGATCATCGGCTCGGCCAAGGACGACATCAAGAAGTCACTCGCCGGCTCGACGATGAGCCAGATCGGCTACATGGTGCTCGCGGTCGGCCTGGGCCCCATCGGCTACGTCTTCGGCATCTTCCACCTGCTCACCCACGGCGTGTTCAAGGCCGGTCTGTTCCTTGGTGCCGGCTCGGTCATGCACGGCATGCGCGACAACGTCAACATGCGCCGCTACGGGGCGCTGCGCGGCTTCATGGTCATCACCTTCCTGACCTTCCTGGCCTGCACCCTGTCGATCATGGGCATCCCGCCGTTCTCCGGCTTCTGGTCCAAGGACTCGATCATCCACGCGGCCTTCGAGCAGAACTGGCTCATCGGCGCCGCCGCGATCCTTGCGGCTGGCATCACCGGCTTCTACATGACGCGCATGGTGATCATGACCTTCTTCGGCAAGGCGCGGTGGGAGGACGACGAGCACCCGCACGAGTCACCGCCGGTCATGACGATCCCGCTCATCATTCTGGGCATCGGCGCGATCGTGCAGGGCTTCCTCATGCTCTACTGGGGCGACATCGTCAGCTGGCTCAAGCCGGTCGTGGGCTACGAGAGCCGCGAGACCGTGCTGCCCGAGGCCGTCATCGTGTCGATGTCGATCGGTGTCGTGCTCATCGGCGCCGCGATCGCGATCCTCATGTACGGCCGCCGGCCCGTGCCGGTTCAGGAGCCGCGAGGATCGTGGCTCACCCGCGCCGCGCGCGAGGAGCTCTACGGCAATGCGGTCAATGACGTCCTCGTCGTCGAGCCGAGCCTGAAGCTCGCCGAGGCGACGAACTGGTTCGACACCAAGGCGGTCGACGGCTTCGTCGGCGCGCTGGCGAGTTTCACCGCCGCCGCATCCGGCCGCCTGCGCCGCTACCAGACCGGTTTCGCCCGCTCCTACGCGCTGTCGATGGTCGGTGGTGCCGTCCTCGTGGTCGTCGCCCTCGTTCTGGTGAGGCTCTCGTGACGTTCCCCTGGCTCACCGTCCTGGCCCTCGTGCCCCTGGTCGGCTCCCTCATCGTCGTCCTGCTGCCCAAGAGCAAGCCCACCCTGGCCAAGCAGGTGGCGTTCGCCCTGTCGCTGGTGCCGCTGGTCCTCACCGTGCTCATGGCCCTGCAGTTCCAGGCCGACTCCACGGCGCCGTTCCAGTTCGTGCAGTCGTACTCGTGGATCCCGGCGTTCGGCATCTCCTACGCCGTCGGCATCGACGGCATCGCCCTTGTGCTCATCGCCATGTCCACCGTCCTCGTCCCGGTCGTCATCCTCGCCGGCTGGAATGACGGCGACACCGGGCGCGGCAGCACCAAGGGCTACTTCGCGCTCATCCTCGTGCTCGAGGCGCTCATCATCGGTGTCTTCTCCTCGATCGACGTCTTTCTGTTCTACGTCTTCTTCGAGGTCATGCTCATCCCGGTCTTCTTCCTCATCGGCCGCTATGGCGGCGTGCAGCGCTCCTACGCTGCCGCCAAGTTCCTCATCTACAGCCTCGTGGGCGGCCTGTTCATGCTGGCCTCGCTCATCGGTCTGTACGTCGTGAGCGCCCAGATGACCGGTACCGGCACCTTCGACTTCGGCACCCTGGTCGGTCTGCACATCGACCCGTTCGCGCAGAAGCTGCTCTTCCTGGGCTTCTTCTTCGCCTTCGCGGTCAAGGCGCCGCTGTGGCCGTTCCACACCTGGCTGCCCGATGCGGCTGCCGAGGGCAAGCCGGGCACGTCGGTCATGCTCATCGGCATCCTGGACAAGGTCGGCACCTTCGGCATGATCCGCTACTGCCTGCCGATCTTCCCGGCGGCGTCGGCCTTCTACGCCCCCATCGTCATCGCCATGGCGCTCATCGGCATCTTCTACGGCGCCTACGTGGCCCTGGGCCAAAGCGACATCAAGCGCCTGTTCGCGTACTCGTCGATGTCGCACTTCGGGTTCATCGCCCTGGGCATCTTCGTGTTCACGTCGCAGGGCCAGACCGGCTCGGTCGTCTACATGGTCGCCCACGGCCTGAGCACTGCCGGACTGTTCCTCGTGGCCGGCTACCTCATGGCGCGCAACAACGGTGCGTCGCGCATCTCCGACTACGGCGGCGTCAACAAGACCGCACCGGTCCTGGCCGGCTTCTTCCTCATCGCGTCGCTCTCGTCGCTCGCCCTGCCGGGCCTGATCTCGTTCATCGGCGAGTTCCTCGTGCTTCTGGGCTCCTTCGAGCGCTACCTGTGGGTGGGTGCGCTGGCCACGTTGGGCATCGTCATCACCGCGGCCTACGTCCTGCGCGTCTACCAGCGCACGATGACCGGTCCGCTCAAGCCGTCGTTGGCGGGCATGAAGGACCTCACCGGTCGTGAGATCACCGCGATGGTGCCCATCGCGGCCCTCGTCATCGTCCTGGGCTTCTTCCCGTCGCCGCTGCTGAAGGTCATCAACCCGGCGGTCACCCACACGATGGAAGTCACGGGGCAGACGACGCCCGCGCCTGCGATCACCCCGGCGCAGGGGGGTGCCAAGTGATCCCCGCATCCGACCTGCTGAAGTTCACGATGCCCGAGGTCAACTACTCGGCCATCGCTCCGCTGCTCATCGTCTTCGGTGCGGCCGTGCTGTCGGTCCTCGTCGAGGCCTTCGTGCCCCGTCGCGGGCGTCGCCCGGTGCAGCTGGTCCTGGTGATCGTGACGATCCTGGTCGCCCTGGGCGTCACGGTGTCGCTGTCGGGGACCCGCCTGCTCACCGCTGACGGCTCCATCGCCGTCGACGGACCCACGCTGCTGCTGTGGGGCGCGCTCCTGGTGGTCGCTCTCCTGGGTGCGCTGCTCATGGCCGAGCGCACACTCGATCCGCTCGGCGACGCCTTCGCACCTCGCGCCTCGGCGCTTCCGGGGTCAGAGGACGAGCGGCAGTTCGCCGAGCGCGGCTACCTGCAGACCGAGATCTGGCCGCTGCTGCTGTTCTCCCTGTTCGGCATGCTGCTGTTCGTCGCCTCCAGCGACCTCCTGGTCATGTTCATCGCCCTGGAGGCGATGTCGCTGCCGCTGTACCTGCTGGCCGGCATGGCGCGCCGCCGCCGCCTGCTGTCGCAGGAGGCGGCCATGAAGTACTTCCTCCTGGGCGCGTTCTCGTCGGCGTTCTTCCTGTACGGCGCCGCGCTGCTCTATGGATTCTCCGGCACCGTCTCACTGGTGGGCATCAGCGATGCCATCAGCGCCAAGCCCGGTCAGGGCGCGCTGCTGGCGATCGGCGTCGGCATCCTGCTCGTGGGTCTGCTGTTCAAGGTCGCCGCGGTGCCGTTCCACCAGTGGACACCCGATGTCTACCAGGGAGCCCCCACGCCGGTGACCGGCCTCATGGCGGCGACCGTCAAGATCGCTGCCTTCGGCGCGCTGCTGCGCATCCTGTACGTCTCGTTCGGCGGCTACCGCTGGGACTGGACGCCGATGCTGTGGGTCATCGCGGTCATCACCATGCTCGTGGGCTGCGTCATCGCCATCAGTCAGTCCGACATCAAGCGCATGCTGGCCTACTCCTCGATCGCTCAGGCCGGCTTCATCCTCATCGGTGTCGTTTCCGCCAGCCGCGCCGGCCTGGCGTCATCTATCTTCTATCTCATCGCCTACTCCTTCACGACGATCGGCGCCTTCGCCGTCGTGAGCATGGTGCGCGACGGCTCCGGCGAGGCCACGCACCTGTCCAAGTGGGCTGGCCTGGGCCGCACATCGCCGGTCGTCGCCTCGATCATGGCGCTGTTCATGCTCGCCCTCACCGGCATCCCGCTCACCAGCGGATTCATCGCCAAGTTCGGCGTGTTCTCGGCGGCGATCGCTGCCGGCGACACCTGGCTGGTGATCATCGCCGTGGTGGCAAGCGTGGTCTCCGCCTTCTTCTACGCGCGTGTGATCATCGTCATGTTCTTCCAGAGCCCAGGCCCCGACACCGCCCGGGTGGCCGTGCCGTCGGCCTTCACCGTCATCGCGCTGGCAGCGGGGGCCACGGTCACGATCGTGCTGGGAATCTTCCCCCAGCCGGTGCTCGACCTGGTCACGAATGCCGACGTCTTCATCCGGTAGTACCGTGCGCGTGTGACCGACACCCTGCGCGGACTGCCGGTCCTCGACCTCG
>CAYFLO010000103.1:312-6053 GCA_964343995.1 uncultured Bifidobacteriaceae bacterium | reverse complement strand
AGCGGCTGATGGCCATGCCGGCAGAGAAGCGCCCCAAGGTGTTCCTGTTCGGCGAGAGCCTGGGCTCACAGGTGAGCGAGGAGATGTTCCGCGGCCTGGGCATTCAGGGCCTGGCGGGCACTGGCATCGACGCCGCGGTCTGGATCGGTACGCCGGCCGCCACCGTGTGGCGGCGCGAACTGTGGGGCGATCGGTCGGTGGCGGACGTGCCGCAGGTCGGCCCGGGAGCGGCGTTCCTGCCGCGCGCGCTGCCTGACTGGCGCGAGTTGCCGCAGGCCGAGCGCGAGCAGGTGCGCTACCTGCTGCTCATGAATGGTGACGACCCGATCCCGAAGTTCGGTGCGCAGGTGGCGTGGCGCAAGCCCGACTGGCTGGGCCCGCAGAACGATCGCCCCTTCGGCGCCCCGCGCGGCACGCGCTGGCTGCCCGGCATGACGTTCCTCATGACGTTCTTCGACATGCAGAACGCATTGGTACCCACTCCGGGCACGTTCGCCGAAGGCGGTCACGACTACCGCGATGTGCTGCCGCAGGCCATCCGTGAGACCTGGCGCCTCTCGGCCACCGACGACCAGATGGCGCGCGTCAACGTGGCCCTGCGCAAGCGCGAGCTGGCCTGGGAGCTCTACCGCGACTGGACGGCCGCGCTCGCCAAGCCGGCCGACAAGGTCGACGAGGCCAAGGCCAAGGTGCTGAAGACGGCGTCGAAGTACACCGGTCGCAGCATCGACGAGGCCGAGCTTCAGCGCATCATCGATGACGGGCTGCAGCCGCGCGCGTAGGCTTCGCGGCATCGGATCGTTCCTGGGGGTTCCGTGACTGAGCGCCTTCGACGTCGTTCCACCCTCGCTGCCGCTGGCCTGGTCGCTGTGGCATGTACGGCCGGTCTCCTGGCCATGGCCACACCGGCCCAGGCCAAGACGGTGTGCATCCAGTACCTCGACGGCTACCGATGCGAGGTCTTCCGCACACCGCGACCCAACGCTCCGGGCAACACGCGGGGCATGAACATGACGATCATCCCGAATGTGCTCACCTCAACAAACGAACTGCAGATCACCGCGGGCAAGTTCACCAAGGGTGAGGTGGTGCGCACGTGGGTCTACAACATCTTCGGCCAGGGCAGCATGTCCGAGCTCACCAATGTGCACGAGGCCGACGGCAAGGGCCAGGTGTCTATCACCTACGCGCCGTCGACCACGCTGTACAAGCCCGAGTGGGGTCAGCCGGCGATCTGCATGCGCGGCGAGCGCTCACTGAAGCTGGCCTGCGCCCTGTTCACCGTGCAGGAGTAGCGCACTGACAGCCGACCACGGTGACCAAGGGTCCTCAGACGCGAACCGCCAGGGCTTCGCCGATCACTTCAGCACCATCTCGCGCGGCTATGCCGCCAGTCGGCCGACGTATCCGCCGGAGCTGTTCGACTGGCTGGCCGATGTGTCGCCCGCCCACGACCTCGCCTGGGACTGCGCCACCGGCAGCGGTCAGGCAGCGGTCGGGCTGGCCCCGCACTTCGCGCGGGTGGTCGCCAGTGACGGCAGTGCCGAGCAGCTCGAGCACGCGATGCCGACGTCGAACGTGGAGTACCGGTGCTTCCCCGCCGAGGCGGCTGATCTCGATGCGTCGAGCGTCGACCTGGTCACGGTGGCACAGGCCCTGCACTGGTTCGATACCGACCGCTTCTATGACGAGGTACGACGAGTGCTGCGCCCCGCCGGGGTGATCGCGGCGTGGACCTACGGACGAAGCGCGGTGGCGGACGCGCCGGATATCACCGCCATCACCGATGAGTTCCACGACCGCATCGTCGGCCCCTACTGGCCGCCGGGCCGCGAGCACGTCGACTCCGGCTACGTCGACCTGCCGTTCCCCTTCGCGCGCATCGATGCGCCGACGTTCGCGATCCGGGCGCACTGGACCCTGGCCCAGCTGCTGGACTACTTCGGCACGTGGTCGTCTGTGGTGCGCTACCGCACCGATCGCGGCACCGACCCGCGCGACGTCATTGCCCCCGCGCTCACCGCGGCCTGGGGTGATCCGAGCCAGGCCCGAGAGATCGTCTGGCCACTGACGATCCTCGCGGGCAGGGTCTCACCATGGTGAGCGTGGTGGCGTTGTCGGTAACCCCGATCAAGGGGTTCGCTCTTCACCACCCGACGTCGATCGACATGGGCCCCAACGGCGCCGTCGGCGACCGCGACTTCTACCTGGTCGACGAGCGCGACGCGATGTACTCGGTGATCAAGTCCGGGGCCTTCGTCGGGATCTCCGCACATGTCAACGACGGCATGCTCACCCTCACGGAGGGCGATCAGGTGATCGCGTCGGGGCCGGTGCAGCCGACCGAGCCGCACGACGCCTCCTTCTTCGGCTACAAGCAGGTGCCCGGGCGGTTCGTCCCCGGCCCGTGGGATGCGGTGCTCAGCGAGCGGGCGGGTCGATCGGTTCGGCTCGTCCAGGCGCTTCAGTCCGGTGGGGGCCACGACATCGAACCGCTCACCTTCGTGGGCCGCTCCTCCCTCGCACGCCTGTCGCAGCAGGCGGGCGCCGCCGTTGACTCACGCCGCTTCCGCATGCTGGTGGAGTTCGACGGTGCACCGGCGCACGCCGAGGATCGCTGGCACGGTCGACAGGCGCGCATCGGTTCGGCGGTCGTGGAGTTTGGCGGCCTGGTGCCCCGCTGCGCAGCGACGACGCGCCATCCCGAGTCCGGTGAGATCGACCTGCAGACCCTGAAGCTCATCGGTGACTACCGGGGCCGACAGGAGACCGAGTTCGGGCCGTCGTTCACCTTCGGCATCTACGGCATGGTCGTGCAGCCGGGCCGCATCAGCGTGGGCGACGACATCGCGCTGGCCTGATTCCGGCCGCGGGAGGTCTTGACGAGGTCCGCGGCTTCCACCTGCCACCATGGGCGCCGTGTCCGATGCCCCACACGCGTCCCACCACCCTCGGGTGGGCTGGTTCGAGCTGTTCTACGACCTCGTCGTTGTGGCCGCGGTCGTGCACGGCAGCAACGTGTTCGCCGAGGAGCCGTCGCTGGGCAACGGGTTCTGGCTGGCCATCACGCTGCTCATCCTGTTCGCGCTGTGGCTGCTCACGATCCTGTCGTTCAACACCGTGCGCCGGGAGTCGTCCGTGCGGCGGGTGCTCACCCTGGTGCAGATGCTCGCACTCATCGTCGCGTCGCTGTCGACGTCGCGCGACGGCGGCCTCAGCGACGCCACCGGCTTCTTTTGGCTGGCGGTGGCCTTCGGTGCCCTCGCCCTCACCTACCTGCTGCTCCCCACGAAGGATGCCGAGGGGCGGCGGTCGGCCCGCATGACGGCACTGTTCACCGGTCTGGCCGCTGTGGTCTTCCTCATCGGCTCGTTCGTGCCGGAGTCGGATGCATCACTGTTCGCCAACCCGTACCCCTACCTGCTGGCCATGGGTCTGGCGCTCGTGATCGTGCCGATCGTGGTGAGCACGCTGCCCTCTCTCATGCGTCGCGGTCAGCTGGATCGCGAGCACCTGGCGGAGCGCCTCGGGCAGCTCGTCATCATCGTTCTCGGCGAGAGTTTCGTGAAACTCGTCCTCACCCTGGGCAAGCTGAAGACGATCCCCAACCCCTTCTTCTTCGCCCTCACCTTCGCGGTCGTGTACTGCATCTGGCTCATCTACTTCCGCAGCGTGCTCCCGGCCGGAGTTCCCGAATCGACCCGCCGGCTGCGCTGGTGGCTTGGCGGCCACTACCTGCTCACCTTTGGAGCGATCGGCACCGCGTCGGGATTCGCGGTCCTGGCCGTCACGCCGTTCGACGACTCCGCCGATGCGCTCGCGTCGTACCGCACGACGCTTCCCCTGCTCTACGTCATGGTGGGCTTCACCGTGCTGGCGCTGATCGCCCGCCCGCGCGAACGAGCCTTGGTGATCACGCACGCCACCGCGACCGTGCTCCTGTTCGTGCTCGCGGCCATCGGAGCCTTCGAGTACACCGACCACGCGATGTCGATGACGGCCGTGGGCGCCCTCATCGTCATCGGCGACACCATCGCCGTCGTGCGGCTGCGCCGCCGCCAGGAGCACGAGCAGGAGTCAGTCGCGAGCTGAGCGCGGCGGCTTCTCGGCGTCGCGGTCCAGGCGCACGGTGGCCTTGCGGCCCCGGATCTTCACGCGCTGCAGCGAGCGCACGACCTGGCGGGCCTTGGGCGCGGCCACGTCGACCACCGAGAAGAACTCATGCACGCTGATGGCGCCGATGTCGCCGCCCTTGACCCCCGCCTCACCGGTGATGGCGCCGACGAGGTCGCCGGGAGTGACGCCGGCTTTGCGCCCCAGCGAGATGAAGATGCGCGTCGTGGGGCCGGACGGCTTCTCACGTGCGCGCGGCTTGCGCCCGCTGTCGCCGTCGCGATCCTTGCGAGCGTTGTCTCGTGACCGGGACGGGGCATCGATCGGCGCCTCGAGGTCGCGATCATCGTCGAGCGGCTCGGCGCCCTGAACGGCCTCGTGGGCGAGGGCGAACACGGCAGCGAGCAGATCGCGAGAGTCGCGCTCCGTGCTGAGCTCATCGACCACCGAGCGGTAGGGCTCCAGGCGCTCCTGCAGGGCTGGGTCGGCAAGCACGGCGGCGACGGCATCGCGGGTGCGCTGCAGGCGCAGTTGGCGCACATCAGTGGTTGACGGCATCCGCTCCACCGGAATGCGTCCGCCCAGAAGCTTCTCGATCGACGACAGCAGTCGGCGCTCGCGCGGCTCGACCAGGCTGAGCGCCACACCTTCACGACCGGCGCGGCCGACGCGGCCGATGCGGTGCACGTAGGCCTCCGGGCTCACCGGCAGGTCGTAGTTGATGACGTGAGTGAGCAGGTCGACGTCGAGCCCGCGCGCTGCGACGTCGGTGGCGATGAGCAGCTCCGTGGCCCCGGACCGCAGGCGCCCCATCACCCGGTCGCGCTGATCCTGGGTGAGTCCGCCGTGCAGGGCCTCGGCCTGGTAGCCGCTGGCCTTGAGCAGCTCGGTGAGCTCGTCGACGCCACCACGCGTGCGGCAGAAGATGATCGCGGCCGACGGGTCCTCGGCATCGAGGATGCGCATGAGCGCGGCGCCCTTGTGCGCGCGGGTCACGCCAAACGCCGCCTGGCGCACGCGCGGCATCGCGTCGTTGACCGACTCGGTCGAACGCACCGAGATGCGCTCGGGGTGACGAAGGTGGCGGCTGGCGAGGGCGTCGATGCGCGCCGGCATCGTCGCGGAGAACAGCACCGTCTGCCGATCCGACGGCGTCATCGCCAGGATCGCCTCGATGTCCTCGATGAAGCCCATCTCGAGCATCTCGTCGGCCTCGTCGAGCACGACGGTGCGGATGTCGGCCAGGCGCAGCGATCCGCGATTGCTCAGGTCGATCGCGCGCCCCGGAGTGGCGACCACGACGTCGGCACCGCGGCGCAGCGCGTCGATCTGATGACGAGCGGGCGCGCCGCCGTAGACCGCCACCGTGCGTGCACCCATGCCGCGCCCGTAGCTGTGGAACGCCTGCGAGACCTGCAGGGCGAGTTCGCGCGTGGGCACGAGGATGAGGGCAACGGGGTCGCGACGACGGTCGCTGCCATCGAGGGCGTTGAGGATCGGCAGTGCGAAAGCCGCCGTCTTTCCGGTGCCGGTGGCCGCCTGACCCAGCACATCTGAACCACCGATGAGGGTGGGGATGCTCGCGGCCTGGGCTACGAGGAGCCCACTCCCATCCCGGCCGCGAGCAT
>CAYFLO010000103.1:0-273 GCA_964343995.1 uncultured Bifidobacteriaceae bacterium | reverse complement strand
CAGATATGGCGGTCTCCGTGGGGCTACTGTGCGCAGCATCCGGGCGAGGTGGCCCACTGACGAAGGCGGGCAGGCATGAGCGCGAGGCGTCGTCGGATCGCCGTCCTCGCGGGTGTCGCTGCTGTGGCGGTCATGGGTCTGGTCGGGCCGGTGGCTGTTGGCGCGTTCGCGACAAGTGCCCAGGCGTCGGTGGTGGCCGAGGATCCCGCTCCGGCCGATCCCGGCGCTCCGGCGGCCGACCCAGGTCCCGCGCCCGCCGATGCCACCCCGGCC
>CAYFLO010000102.1:0-6140 GCA_964343995.1 uncultured Bifidobacteriaceae bacterium | reverse complement strand
GACGCCCCTGCCACGGCAGCGGAGACCGCACCTATGGCGGCACCGGAGCCTGTGGCAGTCGAGGAGCCCGAGCCCATCGACGCGTGACCGTGGCAGCGGCGCGACGGCGCCGGCTCGGACCCGAGCCGGCGCCAGCCGTCGATCCGCAGGATCAGGACGCCGATCCGGCTCAGGTGGCCCGCACGATCGTGCTGCGCAAACTCTCAGCCTCGGCGCGCACCCGTGCCCAGCTGGCCGATGACCTGCAGTCCCGCGGTGTCCCCGACGACATTGCCCAATCCGTCCTCGATCGGTTCGAGGACGTGGGCCTCATTGATGACGAGCAGTTCACCCAGCAGTGGATTGACTCGCGTCGACGCACCCGTGGAACGGCACGCACTCTGCTGCGTCGCGAACTGCGTGACAAGGGCGTCGATGACGCCGTCATCGATGATGCGCTGGGCCAGATCGATGTCGATGACGAGCGCGCCCAGGCTGTTCGCCTTGTCGAAACCAAACTCGCCTCCACGCGCCGTCTGGAGCCGCAGACTCGAGTGCGCCGGCTTGCCGGGCTCCTCGTCCGCCGTGGCTACTCCAGTGGCGTGGCGTTTTCTGTCGTTCGCGATGTTCTGGGCGCTGAGGCGACGTCGCTGGACTGCGACGGGCTCACTGCTGACGCATGAGCGGCAGCATGATCGCGTCGATGATGTGCTCGACGTCGCGACCGGCGGGAGCAGATCCCGTCATGATCGCCTGATGAACCACGAGGGCGGCCGGAATCTGGAGCACGTACGGGTCGATCGCCCGGGTGGGGATCTCTCCTCGGGCCATCGCCCGCTGGATCATCGCCACGGCCTGTGATTGGAGTTTCAGCCCGAAACGCGCCTGCACTTCGGTGGCCACCGACTGATCATGTGCGGCCTCGCCGATGAGCTCGCGCAGGACCAGTCCCAGCGGACCTTGTAGCTGCGTGGTGAAGCGGTCGAAGTGCACGATCATGTCGCCGCGCAGGGTGCCGGTGTCGGGGAGGTCGAGGGCGGCCTGTTCCTCCAGGGTGGTGGCGAAGACATCCAGGGCAAGGGCGCGCACATTGGGCCAGCGCCGGTAGAGCACCGCCTTGCCCGTGCCTGCCCGGTGCGCGATGCGGTCCATGGAGGCGCCACGCAGGCCATGGTCGGCAACCTCGGCCAGGGTGGCCTGGTGTACGGCATCCAGGAGGGCTTCGCCCCGCTTCCTCAGCACGGGGGAAGGGTACCAACAGGATCCGGGAGCGTTCCCTCGGTGAAAAGTTACGGAACGCGGTAGTTCCGTAACCGTGATACTGTCCCGGAAGGCCGCAGCGCGTGGCCACGAGCGAGGGGAAGCTCCATGCCTGGCCTGTCGTCATGGGCGGTTCGCCGTCCGGTCATCGCCCTCATCAGTTGGCTGGTGGCCGTGGGTGTGGTCATCGCCTTGGGCGTGACCCTGGGGGGCAAGCTCAACGACTCCTTCGACCTGCCGGACACCGAGTCCAAGGTCGCCATGGACCTGCTGTCCAAGGCCGGCACCGACACCAGTCGCCTCGACGGCGGCGCCACCATCGTGTGGTCACCGGCGTCGGGTTCTGCGGTCGACCCGGCGGTTGCCGCGACCATCACCCCGCTGCTCACCGAGATCTCCCAGCTCGCGTCGGTCACCTGCGTGACCAATCCGCTCGATCCCGCCGGTAAGGCCCTGGGGACCGACTGCCCGGCCCCGCCGGCGATGATGAGCCCGCAGGCCATGGGCATGCTCACCCCGGAGCAGCAGAAGACCCTGGCGTCATCGTTCTCGACGGTCAGCCCCAACGGCCGCGTCGCGTTCTCATCTATCTCATTCCGCACCGGAGCCGATGGCGCGCTCAATGTGGGGGCCGAGGACGCCAAGAAGATCCTCGCCGACGTCAAGGCAGCCAACACCGACCAACTGCGTGTCGGAGCCCAGGGTCAGGTGCTGGAGTTCGCCGGCCAGGAGCCGCCGAGCTCCGAAGGCGTCGGCCTCATCGCCGCCATCGTCATCCTGCTCATTGCCTTCGGCTCGATCGTGGCCGTGGGCATGCCGATCGTGCCGGCCCTGCTCGGCCTGGCCATGGGCCAGATGGGCGTCCTGCTCGTGGCGAACTTCCTCGACGTCGCGACCTTCGCCCCCACTCTGGCGGCGATGATCGGTCTGGGTGTCGGCATCGACTACGGCCTGTTCGTCATGAATCGTTTCCGTCAGGGTCTCCTCCACGGACACGAGCCCAAGGAGGCCGCGGAGGAGGCAGTGCAGACCGCAGGACGTGCCGTGCTCTTCGCCGGCAGCACCGTCATCATCGCGCTGCTGGGCCTCTTTGTGCTGCGCATCAACTTCTTCAATGGCCTGTCGCTGGCGGCGGCCGTCACCGTGCTGTGCGTCATGCTCTCGGCCCTGTGGTTCCTGCCGGCGCTGCTGTCACTGCTGGGCACCAAGGCGCTGGCACTGCGACTGCCGTGGGGCAAGAAGCCCGGCTCGCTCGCGGGACATCCGGAGGGCAAGGGCTGGGCGCACTACGGACGCTTCCTCCAGCGCCGTCCGATCATCCCGGCGCTGCTGAGCCTGGCGGTCGTCCTCGTGCTCGCCCTGCCCGTCCTGGGCCTGCGTGAGGGCTTTGCCGACGATTCCGGCAAGCCGGTCGGCTCCCCGGCGCGCATCGCGTATGACCTGCGTGCCGAGGGCTTCGGCCCGGGTATCAACGGGCCGTTCCTCGTCGTCGCCGATCTGAGCAAGGCAACGTCTCCGGATGCCTACGCGACCATCGTCAACGACTTGGCGAAGACCCCGGGTGTCGCCGGCACCAGCCCGAGCCCGGAGGTCCTGCCGATCCTGGGCACGCTGCAGCAGGCGCAGGCCAAGCAGGCCGCGGCCGCAGCCGGTGCGGGTGCCGATGCGGCGACGGCACCACCGGCCCAGGCGATCCAGGCGATCGCGGTGTACCCGACATCGGCGCCACAGGATGAGGCCACGACCCAGTTGCTCGATCGCCTGCGTACCGAGGTCAACCCCGCGATCGAGGCCCAGACCGGTGCCACGCTCTACGTGGGTGGCACCCAGGCGATCACGAGCGACTTCACGTCGGTGCTTCAGGACGCGTTGCCGCTGTTCCTGGCCATCGTCATCGGGCTGGGCTTCCTGGCCCTGGTGCTGCTGTTCCGCTCGATCATCGTGCCGCTCACCGCGGCGATCACCAGCCTGCTGTCCTTCGCCGCGGCGATGGGCATCACCGTGGCGATCTTCCAGTGGGGCTGGCTGAGTGGCCCGCTGGGCGTTCCCGGCACTGGCCCGATCATGCCCTTCCTACCGATCATGGTGTTCTCGATCCTGTTCGGCCTGTCAATGGACTACCAGGTCTTCCTGGTGTCGCGCATGAAGGAGGAGTGGGGGCACACCGGTGACAACAAGGCTGCGGTGCGCCGCGGGCTCGCGGGCTCCGGTCGCGTCGTGGTGATCGCGGCCGCGATCATGTCCAGCGTGTTCCTCGCCTTCGTGCCGAGCACCAACTCCACGATCAAGTTGTTCGGTGTGGCCCTGGCATCAGCGGTCATCATCGACGCCTTCGTGGTTCGACTGGTGCTGGTGCCGTCGCTCATGTCGATTCTGGGTCGTTCCAATTGGTGGCTCCCGCGTTGGCTCGACCGGATCCTGCCCAATGTGGCGATCGAGCCCGCCGACGACGGCGAGATCACCGACGACCTGCCCGACGAGCTCCCCGAGGGAGAGCGGACTCCTGCCGGCGTCTGATGTCATCGCGACCCGCCGGCTGGACCTGCACATGGTCCGGCCGGCGGATTACGCGATGCTCGCCGTCGATCGCGGAGATGCGCGGCTGTGGGTCGACCGCGGGTTCACCAATCCTCACCGGCACCTGGTCGACGATCCCGGGCCGCTCCCGCACCGCCTGCCGCGCGTGGCGGCAGACCCCGACGCCGCACCGTTCCTATTGCGCATGGCGGTGCTGCGTGACGAGCAGGTGATCGTCGGCAGTGCCGGGTTCCATGCCCTCCCCGATGAGCGCGGCATGATCGAGATCGGCTTGGGCATCGTTCCCGAACGCCAGGGGCAAGGTCTGGCCCGCGAACTCGTGCACGGCATGTGGGGCTGGGTCATCGACCAGCCAGGCGTGACCGTGCTGCGCTACACGGTCTCCCCGGACAACGCACCGTCACAGGCCATCATCCGCAGCCTGGATTTCGCGCATATGGGCGTGCAGATCGACGACGAGGACGGTCCGGAGGACATCTTCGAGATGTCCGTGGACGAGTACCGCGGGCGCTACGTCCGCGGATAGGCCCTGAACGCTGACGTGTTCAGGCGGCAGGCATGATGCGCGGCGGTGCGATCGTGGCGGGCCGCAGGACCGATTGAAGCCCCCATGACAGCGCCAGTGGGGAACCGATCACGCACAGGCAGCCGAGGGCCAGCGTGAGGTGGGGGCTCCAGTTCTCAGCGACGGTGCCGCCCAGCGCATTGCCGATACCGCCGGCGGCGCCCTCGATCATCCACAGGGATCCGAGCGCGGCCACGGCAGTGCCGCGGGGTCGGACGATGTCGATCGTTTCCAGGTAGTAGACGTGTGCCGGGCCCAGACACATGTACGCCAGGAACATCACCACGAACATGGCCGGGCCGATCGGCAGGAACGGCAGTGGTAGCAGGGCGACGGCGTACAGCAGGGTCGACATGCGCAGGCCGATCGCCGGAGCGATCCGATGCCCGCGCGAACCGGCCCAGACCGTCCCGACAATGGCGCCCAGTCCGCCCGCGGCCAGCAACCATCCGGTGCTTCCCTGACGATCCTGGGCGGTGGCCAGGGCGGGGATGCCGATGGTCACGAAGCCCGTGGACAGGCCCATGGCGATGGCCTCCAGGCCCATGAGGCGCATGGCGGGGGACCGCATGAGCCCGTGCTCACCTTCATGACGACCCTCCGGAACCCAGCGCCGAGAGTGCGGGTTGACGGCAAGGAGCAGGCCGCCGATGAGCATGCAGCCGCCCACGGTGAGCATCGCCACGGTGGAGGAGATGCGCAGGGCGATCGCGGTCGCGACCACGGGCCCGATCAGCTGGATCGTGTTCATCCAGGCGGAGTCCACGCTGTAGGCGGTGCGCACGCGCTCAGGGCCGACGATGTCGGCCCACAGGGGTCGGATGCTCAGGTTGATGGGCGGTGCGCAGATGCCGACGAGTGCGGCGAGAGCAACCGCGGTGGGCACGCTGTGGGCGAAGAGGGCGAGCGCAAGGCACGACGCTGCGTAGGCAGGTGCCAGCACCAGAATCGGCACGGTCTGGCCGAAGCGATCGACGAGAAGTCCCCGCGGCCCCGCCGTGAGTGCCCCCAGGGCACTGGAGACACCGACGGCAAGGCCGGCATATCCCACGCTGCCGGTGGCGTCCTCGATGAGGAAGAAGATCGACAGACTGACCATGGCGTAGGCAAGACGCGGAAACGTGCTGGCCAGAAGCAGAGGTCGCACACCGCGGATGGCCAGGAGTTGGCGGTAGGCGTGCATCAACGAGACCTTATCCCCGCTGTGCGGTTCGAACGGCCCTCCCCGCGCTGCCTAGGATTGAGGTCATGGCCACCGCTGACGTGTCGCGTACCTACGAGGTGCGCACGTACGGCTGCCAGATGAACGTGCACGACTCCGAGCGCCTGGCCGGCCTGCTGGAATCCGCGGGTTATGTGCGCGCACATGAAGGCGACATCGGTGATGTCGTGGTGTTCAACACCTGTGCGGTCCGCGAGAACGCCGACAATCGGCTCTACGGCAACCTCAGCCACCTCGTGCCGGTGAAGGCCCAGCGCCCGGACCTGCAGATCGCCGTGGGCGGGTGCCTGGCCCAGAAGGACCGCGAGTCGATGCTCGCCAAGGCCCCGTGGGTCGACGTGGTCTTCGGTACCCACAACATCGGCTCTCTTCCGGTCCTGCTCGAACGGGCCCGCATCGAGCGCGAGGCGCAGGTGGAGATCCGGGAGGCGCTGGAGGAGTTCCCGTCTGCCCTGCCCGCGCGCCGCGAAAGTGCCTACGCGGCGTGGGTCTCGATCAGCGTGGGCTGCAACAACACCTGCACGTTCTGCATCGTTCCGGCGCTGCGCGGTCGCGAGCGTGATCGTCGTCCCGGTG
>CAYFLO010000101.1:0-6192 GCA_964343995.1 uncultured Bifidobacteriaceae bacterium | reverse complement strand
GACTCGGAGAGACTCCACGCCGACGGCACAAAAACGCCGCTTCAGGGTGGAAGGCGGCCGATCCGCAAACCGCTTTCTGGGAACTGGGAGACCGAAGCAACCGACCTCCACGACGGCCGTGCGGACCCGTGCGAGAACATGGTGTAGCGGAAAAGCGGAGCTTCGGGCCGTCCGCGACCGTCCGGACTCCAGCATCGTGGTCGCCGCGCGCCTGGTCGCCGACGGTCATGCCGATGCGTTCGTCAGCGCCGGCCACACCGGCGCCAGCGTGGCTGCTGCCGCGCTCATCCTGCGGCGCGTGCCCGGCATGACTCGCCCTCCGCTCGCGGTCGTCCTGCCCGCGCTGGCCGGCCCGGTTGTTCTGCTGGACTGCGGAGCCGTGCCCGATGCCGGCCCGGTCGACCTGCTGCGCCACGCGCGCGCCGGCTGGGCCTATGCCCGGGCCTGGGGCATGAGCAACCCGTCCGTGGGACTCCTGACGATCGGGGAGGAGGCGGGCAAGGGCGACGCCGTGCGTCGCGACGCCCACACCCTGCTGGAGGCCGACTGTGCGCGCGCCGGCATCCCATACGTCGGCGGAGTCGAGGGCCACGACGTGGCCCGCGGCGAGCGCGCGCAGGTCATCGTCACCGATGGATTCACCGGCAATGTCCTGCTCAAGGGCCTGGAGGGCGCGGTGCTGTGGTCGGCGACCCGCATGGCCCAGGCATATGGGCGCCCCGATGAAGCGCGCGCCGTGGTGCGCCAGGCACGCACGAGTGACTTTGCCGGCGGAATGATCCTGGGCGTCAACGGGGTCGCCGTCGTCGGTCATGGCGCCGGTTCGGCGGAGGAGATCGCCGCCTGTGTGCGCCTGGCCGACCGGGCCGTGCGCGGTGAACTCGTCGCCACCACCCGCACCGTGCTGGCGGAAGCGGACTGATGGACGGGGCAGTCGTGATCGAGCCGAGTGCAGCACCGGCCATCGCGCACGCGGCGCTCGCGCGCGTGTGCGACGCCGCGTGGGCTGCCTCGCTTCGCGACGACACCCCGCTTCCCGGACCCGCCGACGCGATCGCGATCGCGGCAGCGGTGCAGGAGGCCGCGGCCGAGCGCGGCCTGGTCGTCGTGCTGCATGACAGCGATCTCGCCCAGGCGCGCACGGTCGCCGACCTAGTCCGTGCCGTGGCGACCCAGCTGGAGGACGGCGCATGACCACGGCCCTCACCGCCGCCCTCGGGGTCGACCTGCCGCCTGACCTGCTGCGGCTGGCTCTCACCCACCGGTCGTATGCCTACGAGAACGGTGGACTGCCGACAAATGAACGTCTGGAGTTCCTCGGCGACTCCGTCCTCGGCATCGTCGTCACCGACGCCATCTACCGCCGCTATCCGGACTGGTCGGAGGGGCAGCTGGCCAAGCTGCGTGCGGCCGTCGTCAACGCGCAGGCCCTCGCGGGAGTCGCGCGCGCGCTGGGCGTGGGCGAGCACCTGCTGCTGGGGCGCGGGGAGGAGACCACCGGCGGCCGTGACAAGTCGTCGATCCTCGCGGACACCGTCGAGGCCCTGCTCGGTGCGGTGTACCTCACCTGCGGTATCCAGGGGGCCACTGAGGTGATCACCGCGATCTTCGATCCGCTCATCGCCCGGGCCGCCGATCTTGGCGCAGGACTTGACTGGAAGACCTCGCTGCAGGAAGCCGCCGCAGCCGCGGGCCTGGGCCTTCCGGAGTACGTCGTGCAGGAGTCCGGTCCCGATCACGAGAAGACGTTCGACGCGCAGGTGGTGCTCGCCGGTGTCGTGCGCGGCACCGGATCGGGACGGTCCAAGAAGGCCGCCGAGCAGCAGGCCGCGGCGCAGGCGCACACCGCGCTCACGACGGATAGTGCGCGCACCGTGGCGTCCGAACGCACCGACGAGGGCTAGTCGTGCCCGAGCTGCCGGAGGTGGAAGTCGTCCGACGCGGGGTGCAGCAGTGGGTCGCCGGGCGCACGATCGCCGACGTGCAGGTGCTCCACCCGCGTGCGGTGCGTCGGCAGGGCGGCGGTGCGCGCGAGTTGGTGGAGCGGC
Organism: uncultured Bifidobacteriaceae bacterium; assembly: GCA_964343995.1. GTDB lineage: Bacteria > Actinomycetota > Actinomycetes > S36-B12 > S36-B12 > JBAWXR01. Next base: position 4,144 of record CAYFLO010000101.1, on the reverse strand, counting down.
TGCGCGGGCAGCGTGTGGAGGCCGCCTCGCGGCGCGGCAAGTACCTGTGGCTGCCGCTGGCGAGTGCGAACGACACCGACGGCGCTGATGCCACGTGCCGCGCCGAGGCGCTCGTGGCGCACCTGGGGATGAGCGGGCAGCTGCTCGTGCAGCCGCGCGATGCGTCCGACGAGGAGCACCTGCGTGTGCGCATCTCCTTCGACGACGACGGAACAGAACTGCGCTTCGTCGACCAGCGCACCTTCGGCGGTCTCGCCGTCGACGACCTCGTCGACGACGGTGCGGGAGGGAAGGTCCCCGTCACCGTGGCGCACATCGCCCGTGACCTGTGCGATCCGCTCCTGGATGTCGACGCGGTCGTGCGAGCGGTACGGGGCACTCCGCGGGGGATCAAGCGGGTGCTCCTGGACCAGACCGTGGTGTCCGGGGTGGGCAACATCTACGCCGATGAGGCGCTGTGGCGGGCGGCCGTGCACTACGAGCGACCGGGGAACCGGATGTCCCCCGCCACGGTGCGCTCGATTCTCGATGCCGCCCGCGAGGTGATGACGGCGGCGCTCGCCCAGGGCGGCACCAGCTTCGACGCGCTGTACGTCAACGTCAACGGGCAAAGCGGCTACTTCGACCGAAGCCTGGAGGCCTACGGACAGGACGGTCGGCCGTGCTCGCGCTGCGCTACGCCGATCCGCCGGTCGGCGTTCATGAACCGCTCGTCCTACTGGTGTCCGGCCTGCCAGCGGGCCCCACGCCGAACGCCTGCCACCCCGGGGCGCCCGGCTGCCGGAAGATAGGGTCGGCGCGTGCATCTGAAGACCCTCACGCTGAAGGGATTCAAGTCCTTCGCGTCCACCACCTCGCTGACGTTCGAGCCGGGTGTGACGTGCGTGGTCGGTCCCAACGGGTCGGGCAAGTCCAATGTGGTCGACGCCCTGGCCTGGGTCATGGGCGAGCAGGGGGCCAAGTCGCTGCGCGGCGGCAAGATGGAGGACGTCATCTTCTCCGGCACCGCCGGCCGCGCCCCGCTGGGCCGCGCCGAGGTGGCGCTCACCATCGACAACTCCGACGGAGCCCTGCCGATCGAGTACACCGAGGTGACGATCTCGCGCACGCTGTTCCGCAATGGCGGCTCGGAGTACGCGATCAACGGCACCCCGTGCCGCCTCCTGGACGTTCAGGAACTGCTCAGCGACTCCGGCATCGGCCGGGAGATGCACGTGATCGTCGGTCAGGGGCAGCTCGACACGATCCTGCAGGCCACGCCGGAGGACCGCCGCGGCTTCATCGAGGAGGCCGCCGGAGTCCTCAAGCACCGCAAGCGCAAGGAGAAGGCGCTGCGCAAGCTGGACTCCATGCAGGCCAACCTCACTCGCCTGCAGGACCTCACCACCGAACTTCGCCGCCAGCTCAAGCCCCTGGGCCGTCAGGCCGAGGTGGCCCGTCGTGCCGTTGTCATCCAGGCCGAGGTGCGCGACGCCCGACTGCGCCTCCTTGCTGACGACCTGCTGAGCATGCGCGATGCCCTCGCGGCCGAGGTGGCCGACGAGACTGCGCTGCGCGATCGTCAGGCAATGGTCGATGCGCAGATCGCCGACCTGCTGACCACTGAGACCGCGGCCGAGCAGGAGGCCGCGCACGACGCGCCGCGACTGGCGCGCGCGCAGGAGACCTGGTTCGCCCTGAGCGGCCTGCGCGAGCGCTTCCACGGCCTGGTGCAACTGGCCGCTGAGCGGGTCAAGTACCTGCAGCCCGAGGACGAGGTCGAGCAGTCCGGACGCGACCCGGAGCAGATCGACGCCGAGGCGCGCACCCTGCGCGCCCAGGAGTTCGACCTCGGCCGGCAGGTCGAGGGATCGCGCGATGCCCTCGCGCAGGCGGAGTCCACGCGACTGACGGCTGAGGAGGCGGCCTCCGCTGAGGAGCGGCGGATCGCCGCGGCCGAACGTGCCGAAGCTGATCGCCGCGAGGGACTGGCCCGCCTCACCGGGCAGGTCAACGCGGTGCGCTCGCGCCGCGAGACGCGCGCGGCGGAGATCGAACGCCTCACGGCATCGATCAGCGAGGCCCGCGAGCGCGGCGACGGCGCCCAGGCGCAGTTCCAGCGCATCGAAGTCGACATCGCCGGCCTCGACGAGGGCGAGGTGTCGTTGGACGCCGAGCACGAGGGTGCCGAGTCAGCGCTCGCACGCGCCGACGCCGAGGTCGAGGACCTGCGCACGCGCGAGGCGGCCCTGGAGCGCCAGCGTGCCGCCATCGTCGCCCGCGTCGAGGCTCTCGAACTGGGCCTGGCTCGTCGTGATGCGGGGGCGCACCTCAGTGCAGCCGCCGATCGCGTCCCAGGCGTCCTGGGTCCGTTGGCCCACCTGCTCCACGTCGACCACGGTGCGCAGACCGCGGTGGCCGCCGCTCTCGGCGATGTCGCCGATGCCGTCGTCGTCCAGGGCATGCACGCGGCGATGCAGGCCGTCGTGCTCTTGAAGGACGACGATGCCGGCCGCGCGGCGATCCTCGTCGTCGACGACGCTCGCCCGACAGTCGCGCAGCCGCGCGTCGGAGTACCGCTGGTGAGCCGTGTCCGGTGTGACGACGCGGTGCGTCCCGTGGTCGAGCAGTTGCTCTCCACCTGGGTGCTTGTCGACGACCTGGAGCAGGCCGCGGCACTGCAGCGGCAGGAGCCGGCCCTGTCCTTCGTCACCGTGGCCGGTGATGTGCTCTCCGGCGCCGTCGTCCACGGAGGATCGGCCGGGGGCCCGAGCCTGCTGGAAGTGCAGGCGGCCTACGACGAGGCCCGCGAGACCAGCGACGATCTCGGTCGTCAACTCGACCGGATCCGCTTCGACATGGTTGCTGCACGCGCCCGTCAGCAGGAGGCCGTCCAGCGGGTCGAGGGCACGCTTGCCCGCCTGCACGAGTCCGATGCCGCGATGGCGGCCGTGGCCGAGCAGTTGGGCCAGCTGGGCCAGGTGGCGCGGGCCGCGCTCGCCGAGGCGGAGCGGCTGGAGGCGGCGCGCGTCGCCGCCCAGGAGGCACTCGCGGCCGACGAGGCCGAACTGCAGCAGCTGCAGGCCCGGCTCACGTCGGCAACTGACGAGACGCCCGCGACCCCCGAGCCCGACCGACGTGCGGAGCTGCAGGAGGCCGCAGCCGCGGCCCGCCAGGCTGAGGTCGATGCCCGCCTGGCCCTGCGCACGTCCGAGGAGCGTACGGCGGCCATCGCCGCCCGAGCCGAGCAGTTGGAGCGCGCGGCCCAAGCGGAGCGCCAGGCGCGCATTGCCGCGCAGGAGCGTCGTGAGCGTCGCGCCCGCGATCTCATTCTCACCACCGCTGTGCTGGCGGGTGCCCGCATCGCCCTGTCGCGCCTGGACATCTCGGTGGCCGTTGCCGCGCGCGAACGTGCCACCGTCGAGCGCGCGGCCCAGGAGCGCGATGCGCGGCTGGCCACGGTCAGGGCACGACTGCGCGAGCTCTCCGGCGAGGCCGACCGCCTGAAGGACTCCGTGCACCGCGACGAGATCGCACGCGCCGAGCAGCGCCTGCGCATCGAGCAGGTGCAGGACAAGGTGCTGGAGGACTTCGGCATCGAGGCCGAGGTGCTCGTCGCCGAGTACGGCCCCGACCAGCCGGTGCCCCCGACTCTCCCGGCCCCCGGTGACGAGGTGCCCGAGGTCGAGCCGCAGCCCTACCCCTACGTCCGCGAGGAGCAGGAGAAGCGTCTGAAGGTCGCCGAGCGCGATCTCAATCTCCTGGGCCGGGTCAATCCGCTGGCCCTGGAGGAGTACGCGGCCATGGAGGAGCGGCACACGTATCTCACCGAGCAGCTCGACGACCTCAAGCGCACGCGCGAGGACCTCCTGGCGATCGTCAAGGAGGTCGACGAGCGGGTGCAGCAGGTCTTCACCGAGGCCTACGAGGCGGTCGAGCGCGAGTTTGAAGGCGTCTTCTCGCGACTGTTCCCCGGTGGCGAGGGACGGCTCATCCTCACCGACCCCAGTGACATGCTCACCACCGGCGTCGACGTCGAGGCCCGTCCGCCGGGCAAGAAGGTCAAGCGGCTGTCGCTGCTGTCCGGCGGTGAGCGGTCGCTCACGGCGGTGGCGTTCCTGGTGGCACTGTTCAAGGCGCGTCCGAGCCCGTTCTACGTGCTCGA
>CAYFLO010000100.1:0-6209 GCA_964343995.1 uncultured Bifidobacteriaceae bacterium | reverse complement strand
GCAAGGCTACGGTTCCGTAGGTTACGGTGCCGTAACCGTCCCGTCAAGCCGACGGCGCCGGCGCGTCCGGACCTAGAGTTCCCCTGCATTCCCGGGTCGTCTAGAGGCAGGACAGCGGACTTTGAATCCGTGAACGGAGGTTCGATTCCTCCCCCGGGAGCCCCTGGTCGGGCGCGGCGGGCCGGATAGGGTCGGCCCACCCGCCTGGCGCTGATGGAGACCAAGGAGAGTCGTGAGCCCTGTGCCCTCCCTCGTGGTGATCCTCGCCGCGGGCGAGGGGACGCGGATGAAGTCGGCCACCCCCAAGGTCCTCCACGCGGTCGCGGGCCGTTCCCTTCTCGGCCACGTGGTCGACGCCGCGGCGCATGTGCGCCCCGGCCACGTCGTCGTGGTCGTGGGCCATGGCCGCGAGCAGGTGCAGGCCCATCTCGCTGAGATCGCTCCCTGGGTCGTCACCGTCGTTCAGGACGAGCAGAACGGCACCGGCCATGCCGTGCGCATCGCACTGGCCGGTATCGCTGAACTCGGCCTCACCGTCGACGCCGGCCCCATCGTCGTGCTCGCCGGCGATACCCCGCTGCTGCGCGGGCAGACCCTCGAGGCGCTGCTCGCCGATCACGCGGCCTCCGGTGATGCCGCCACCGTGCTGTCCGCCGTCGTCGACGATCCCACCGGCTACGGCCGCATCCTGCGCACGCCCTCGGGCGACGTGCACGCGATCGTCGAGCACCGCGACGCCGACGAGGCCCAGCGTGCCGTCGACGAGATCAACGCCGGCGTCTACGCATTCGAGGCGGAGGCGCTCGTGGGCTCCCTGAGTCGCCTGCGCACCGCCAACGCCCAGGGCGAGGAGTACCTCACCGATGTCATCGGCCTGCTGCGCGACGACGGCTCCGCGGTGGGCGCCTCGGTCGTCGATGACGCCGACGACGTCATGGGCGTCAATGACCGAGTGCAGCTCGCCCAGGCGGCGGCGATCATGCGCGACCGGATCAACGAGCGCTGGATGCGCGAGGGCGTGTCGATGCTCGACCCGGCCTCGACCTGGATCGACGTCGATGTCGAGCTTGAGGCCGATGTGGTGCTGCGCCCGCAGGTCACGCTGCGCGGCCCCACGTCGATCGCCCGCGATGCCGTCATCGGGCCGGGCACCACGCTGTCGTCATGTGAGGTTGGCGCCGGTGCCGAAGTGATCCACACCTGGGCCGAGCTCGCCGTCATCGGTGCGGGCGCCCACGTGGGCCCGTTCACCTACCTGCGCCCGGGCGCGATGCTCGGCGACGGGGCCAAGGCCGGCGCCTATGTCGAGATCAAGAACTCCACGATCGGACGCGACGCCAAGGTGCCGCACCTGTCCTACGTGGGCGACGCCGAGATCGGCGAGGGCTCCAACATCGGCGCGGCCACGGTGTTCGTCAACTACGACGGCGTCGACAAGCACCGCACGATCGTCGGTGCGCATGTGCGCATCGGGTCGGACACCATGCTCGTCGCCCCGGTGACGATCGGCGACGGGGCCTACACCGCCGCGGGCTCGGTCATCACCTCCGACGTGCCGCCGGGCGCCCTGGCGATCACCCGGGCCGAGCAGCGCAATGTCGACGACTGGGTCCAGCGGCGCCGGGCGGGCACACCCGCTGCGCGGGCCGCCCAGGCCGCACGCAAGGATCAGGGCTCGGCCCAGGCGGGGGCCGACGGCGCCGGGGAGAACTCGTGAGCAACCAGGTCGTTCCCAATCAGAAGCGCATCGTCCTGCTCGCCGGGCGGTCGCATCCCGAGCTCGCCACCGAGGTCGCCGAGCACCTGGGCGTTCCGCTGTCGAAAACCCTGGCCTACGACTTCGCCAACGGCGAGATTTTCGTGCGCTTCCAGGAGTCGGTGCGCGGCTGCGACGCGTTCGTGCTGCAGAGCCACACCACGCCGATCAACAAGTGGATCATGGAGCAGCTGATCATGGTCGACGCGCTCAAGCGCGCCTCGGCCAAGCGCATCACCGTGATCATGCCCTTCTACGGCTACGCCCGGCAGGACAAGAAGCACCGCGGCCGCGAGCCCATCTCCGCCCGGCTCATCGCCGACCTGTTCAAGGCGGCGGGCGCCGACCGACTCATGACCGTCGACCTGCACACCTCGCAGATCCAGGGCTTCTTCGACGGCCCCGTCGATCACCTGTTCTCGCTGCCGCTCCTGGCCGCGCACGTGGCCAGCAAGGCCGATCGCTCGCGCATCACGGTGGTCTCGCCCGACGCCGGTCGTGTGCGCGTGGCCGAGCGCTGGACCGACGTGCTCGGCGCCCCGCTGGCGATCATCCACAAGCGCCGCGACCCCGATGTGCCCAATCAGGTCAAGGTGTTCGAGGTCGTCGGTGACGTCAAGGACCGCATCTGCGTCATCGTCGACGACATGATCGACACCGGCGGCACCATCGTGAAGGCCGCGGAGACGCTCTTCGAGAACGGTGCGGCTCAGGTCATCGTCGCTGCCACCCACGGCATCCTCAGCGACCCGGCCAAGGAGCGCCTGCAGGAGTCGCGCATCTCCGAGGTCATCGTCACCAACACCCTGCCCATTGAGGACGGCAAGGTGTTCCCCAAGCTCACCGTGCTCTCGATCGCCCCGCTGCTGGCGCAGGCGATCACCGAGGTCTTCACCGACGGCTCGGTCACCAAGATGTTCGAGGATGACCCCGCCAGTACGGCGTCGTCGCACTGACGCACGTCACCGCGCGGAGCGCTCCCATGTCCGCCGCAGTCCCAAGGAGCTGACATGTGCACGAACATCAAAATGAAGCCGGCCAAGGACGGCACCCTCGTGGTCGGCCGCAGCCTGGAGTTCCCCACCCTCATGCCGACCGCTCTTGCGGTCCTGCCGAAGGCCTACGCAGGCACGGGTCAGCCCAACGGCTCCGTCGCGGGCAAGTCGTGGACGGCGACCCACGGTGTGGTGGGCATGTGCGCCTTCGGCAAGCCGAACTGGCTGCTGGACGGCATGAACGATGCGGGCGTCTCCGCGCACCTGCTCTACATGCCCGGCGGCTACTGCGTCTACCAGCCTTTCGCGGGCAAGGGTGACGATCTCTCCGAGGTCGACCTCATCGCCTACCTGCTGGGCACGTGCACGTCGATCGCCGAGGTCAAGGCGGCCATGCAGGGCATCAACGTGTGGGGTATCGATCCTGGCATGGGCTTCGTGCCGCCGATCCACTGCCTGGTGCACGCCGCTGACGGGTCGATCGCCATCGAGTTCCACCCGGCGGGCTGGACCATCGTCGACAACCCCACCGGCGTGGGCACCAATGCGCCGTACCTCGACTGGCACCTCACGAACCTGGACAACTACGTGGGCATGAGCAACGAGAACCCCGGCGCGGTCGACCTCGCCAGTGCCGACTTCACGGCACTCGGCCAGGGCACCGGGCTCATCGGCCTTCCGGGCGACATGACCCCGCCCGGACGCTTCGTCCGTGCCGCCGCGATGGTCCACCTCGCCGACCAGCCGGCGGACAGTGCCACCGCGGAGCGCTATGTCATGCACATCATGAATGCCTTCGACATGGTGCCCGGCATCGTCAAGGAGTCGTTCGGCGCAGCCGGCGTCGTCAATGAGGTGACCGTGTGGGACACCATCGCCAACCTCACCGGCAAGCGCTACGCCTACCGCACGGTGTCGAACCCGAACTGGTACGTGGTCGACCTGGCCACCACCGACTTCACCGCCGCGGCCCGCACCCAGGACCTGCAGTGGAACGGTGGGTTCACCCCCATCACGATCTGAGCAAGGGGAGCGGTTCCGGGGGGCGGTTCGCCGCCCTCCGGAGGGTCGCTAGACTGCGGTCATCCTCGGCGAGGGTGCCCGGGCCACAAGCCCGCACCGTGATCGACGTTGGTCCCCTCGCCGGGCGACCAGACCTGACCGAGGAGAAGTCATGAGCGCGATCACCCTGCCGTCCATTCCCCGTACCGACTTCGGCAAGGGCGCGGCCCGCCGCATGCGTCGTTCCGGCCACGTGCCCGCCGTTGTCTACGGCAGCGGCACCCAGCTGGTGCACCTGGCCATCCCGACCCATGACCTCGCCCTGGCGCTGCGCCAGCCGCGCGCGGTGTTCACCCTCACGGTCAATGGGGCCAGCGTCCTGGTCAAGCCGCGCGACGTTCAGCGCGACCCGGTCAAGCAGACCCTGGAGCACGTGGACCTCGTCGTGATCGACGCCGCCGAGGCCGCGCAGCGCGAGGAGATGGCCCACGCCATCGAGGCCGCCGTGCATGCCGCCGAGGAGGCCGGGATGGACTCCGCCGCGGCCGTCATGGCGCTGGAGGATGCGGTCGCGCACGGCGAGGATCCGGCGCACGCGGCCGAGCACGCGGTGGCCGACGCCGAGCACCAGGCCCAGGAGTACGCCGACGAGCACCGCACCCGCGACCAGGCCGAGCAGGCTGCGCCGGCCGCGGAGTAGCCGATGCGCGAGGCCTGGCTCGTCGTCGGGCTGGGCAATCCGGGCCCGGAGTATGCGAGCACGCGTCACAACGTCGGCTTCATGGCCGTCGATGACCTGGCATCCCGTACCTCGATCCGTCTGGCGCGCCACAAGCGCGCCCACGCGCTCGCGGGGGAAGGGCACCTGGCCGGCGGTCGGGTGATTCTGGCCGAGCCGTTGTCGTTCATGAATGAGTCCGGTGGCCCGATCAAGGCGATGCTGGCGTTCTATGACATCCCGGTGGAGCGCATGGTCGTGCTCCACGACGAGCTCGACATCCCGTTCGACACCCTGCGGGTCAAGCTCGGTGGTGGCGACAACGGCCACAACGGGCTCAAGAGCCTGCGCAAGGCCCTGGGCACCGGCGACTTCTACCGCGTGCGCATCGGCATCGGCCGACCTCCGGGGCGCCAGGACCCGGCCGACTTCGTCCTGAAGCCCTTTGCCGCTGCCGAGCGCGCCGAGGTGCCCGGTCTCGCCTCGCGCGCGGCCGACGCTGTTGAATCGCTCCTGGCCGACGGCCTGGACGTCACGCAGTCGCGCTACAACAGCTGATCGCCCGCACGTCCCGCACCAGACCGACAGGAAGGCAGTCATGGCAGCCGACACGGCCAGCGACGCCGAGCTCTCGCGCGACATCGCCCGCAAGGCCGGCGCCCTGCTGCTCGCCCTGCGCGACTCGCATGGCCCACTCACCGACGCGGCGTCGGCCGACCGGCTCCGCGATCGCGGCGACCGGCAGTCGCACGAGCTGCTCGTGGAGGAACTGCGCGTCGCGCGCCCGGACGACGCCGTGCTGAGCGAGGAGGGGCGTCGCGACGATCCGACCCGTCTGGACGCCCCGCGGGTGTGGATCATCGACCCGCTCGACGGCACGTGGGAGTACGGGCAGGGCCGACCGGACTTCGCCGTGCACGTGGCGCTCTGGGAGGGCGGACGTGTGCAGGCCGCGACGGTCGACCTTCCGGCACAGGGCCTGGCGCGCACAGTTCTCGACGCGCCCGCCGCGCCGGCACCGCTGCCCAGTGATCGTCCGATCCGCATCGTCGCCTCGCGCACGCGGCCACCAGCCGTGCTGAAGGCGGCGGTCGAGCGCCTCGCTGTCCTGCTGGCCGAGGCCGGCATCACCACCCTGGGTGCCGAGATCGTCGACGTGGGCTCGGTGGGCGCCAAGGTCAACGAGCTGCTGTCGGGTCGCGCGGAGGCCTACGTGCACGACACCGGCTTCTATGAGTGGGACGTCGCCGCGCCCTACGGCGTCGCCCAGCACTACGGCTACGTCGCTGGTCACGTCGACGGGTCTCCGGTGACCTTCAACCACCTTCCGCCGTACGTCACCGACCTGCTCGTGAGCCACCCGGCCATCGCCGACCTTCTGGCCCGTGCGCTGCGGGAGGCGTCCTGAGCCTCACCGGCCTGCTGCGCGACCTGCAGGGGCGTGCCGGATTCGACGAGGTGGTCGCGCAGGCGGCGCACAGCGGCATTGTCGAGGCGCCCGAGCCGGTTCACCCGCTGCTCGTCGCGCTGCTGGCGCGCGGTGAGCGTCCCCTCGTCGTCGTCACCTCCACCGGCCGCCAGGCCGAAGACCTTGCCGCCGTGCTGCCCGAACTTCTCCCCGCCCGCGTGGCGGTGTTCCCGTCGTGGGAGACGCTCCCGCACGAGCGGCTCTCGCCGTCGTCGGACACGGTGGGACGTCGCGTGGCCGTCATGCACCGACTCGCGCATCCGGAGGCCG
>CAYFLO010000099.1:0-6262 GCA_964343995.1 uncultured Bifidobacteriaceae bacterium | reverse complement strand
GCAGTCGGGCGAGGTCAGCCTGGAAGGTGGCCCAGCCCTTCTCCAGCTTCGTCACAGACGCGGGGATCTTCTCGGCGGCATCGCGCAGGGTGGTGGGGTTGGCCTTGGCGAAGGTGGCGAGGGTGGCCTTGGGCAACTTGGCGACCTTGTCCAGGGCTCCGAAGGCGGCGACGAGGTCGTCGGCCTCCTTGCGGGTGAGGCCCGGGATCTTCTCGTAGTCGGCGGCCGTGATCGATGCAAGCCCGTCAAGCAGCGGCTTGGGCAACTGCGCGATCTTGGCGATGCCGGGCAGAGCCGCGGCGAGTTTGCCGAGTTCGGCGGCGTTGGCCTTCTCCAGCGGGGCCAGGCGCGGCAGTAGGCGGGTGACCTCGCGCAGCTGGGCAGGGGTGAGCTTGGTGGCCTTGGCCAACTCGTCGTACGCCTTGTCGGTGACGACCTGCTCCAGGCCGACCGGGCTGGCCTTGGTGCAGTCCGGGCCGAGGTTCTCCCCCAGGGGGCTGGTGACGCACTGCACCTTGGGCAGCTCGGCCAGCTGCATGAGCAGCGGCAGCACGACCGCCTTGGTGGAGTCGTCGGTGGCCGTGCCGGCATTCGCCTTCCACACGATTGTCGCCGTCGTGGTGGGCTCAGCATCCTTCGGTGCGAGCTCCTGCAGCAGGTCCTGGGCCTGCTGGGAGGGAGTGTTCGGCAGGCTGAAGCTGTCGACGAGCGTGCCGCTGAACGTCGCCGCTCCGCCCAGGATGACGATTGCCAGGGCGACCCACGTCAGCAGACCGGCGATAGGGTGGCGGACGGCCCAGCGACTCACGGCGTCAACCTAGTCGACCCAGCGATCCAGGTGAGGACGAACCATGACAAGCCCGCGACCGGCGATCGTGCTCATGATTCTCACCTACGCGGTGGGATCCATCGGTGTCCTCATCGGCTACACAACTGTCCAGCACACTCCACCGACCCTCGACACCGCCACGCTGCTCGCCGTGGGTGCCACGGGGGTGCTGTCCTTCCTGCGTCACGCGGTCTGGAACCGCTCGGATGCGATTCGTGGCGGCTGGGACTACGGCGTGCGCAACATGTTCCAGATCGAGGTCGGCATCGCCAATCTCGCGTGGGGCGTACTAGCGATCCTCGCGGTGGTGCTGCACTGGGGGATTCGTGTCGAGGCAGCTACTTTCCTGGTGAGTGGCCTGTACTTCGCGGGAGTCTCGATCATGACGGTCGTGCTGCGTGACATCAGGAATCGCAAGATCGGCGGCTGGATCGCCATCACCATCTGGGCCCTCGTGCTCATCGTGCTGGGCGTTCAAGGGATGTCCGCGGCCTGACCGGCGCGCGGCCCCAACGTTCACCCCTGGGAGAACTGCGAGGCGTACGTCTCCTGCGCGACGACGATCGAGTACTCCGAGTAGAAGGCCTCGCGTCCGCGGCGCTGGGCGATGCGGTGCTCGGGGTGCTCGCGCCAGGCCCGCTGCGACTCCGCGTCGGCGAAGGTCACCAGCGTGAGGCGCTCGCCGTCGTCGGCCGTGAAGCCCTTGACCTCCACGAACCCGGGCATGGAGCGGGCGAGCTCGTCCATACGATCGCCCATGACGTCGTACTGGTGCTCGTTCTCGGGGCGAAGGCGGCTGCGGAAGACGGTGACGATGCGCTCAGACATGGCGGCATCCTGTCAGGCAGCAGAGACGTCGACCGGGAAATGACAGTGGGGGCCGGCGCGATGCGCCGACCCCCACTGCTCTCCGCACTACCGGACGGAGATCCTCTTCAGCGCACCCGCCTGCACATGTGAGCGGGAGTCGGTGTAGATGACCCGGAGGTAGTAGGTGCCCTTGGCGAGCTTCTTGGACAGCGTTTGCCGGCTGAATCCCTTCATCCCGCTGATCGTCGTCGTGGTGAGGCGCTGGACTGCACGCTCCCCGGGGACCCCCTTCTTCACCAGGTGCACGATCGCGCGGCCGGACCCGATCGTGCCCTTGCCCCGGCCGGTGAGTTGGATCGCGACGATCGTCGACCGGCCGCGGGCGATGGACCGCACCGCGACGATCCGAACCGTGGGCACGATGGCAGTGGCCGGGACGATGCTGGGGGCTGACGCGGTCGGGGCGGCAGCAGCGGCAGTGTCCGCGGCGGGGGCCGACGGTGCTACGGGTGCCGCAGCAGCCACCGGAGCCGGAAGCGTGGCGCCGGCAGACCGGATGGAGTACAGCTGACCGAAGCCGTTGGCCGTCTTCGTGGTGATGATGACCTGGGCGACAAGCGTGCGGCCGGCCATGTCAGCGGTGGTCTGGACCTGGAAAGCGCTGGCGGCGTTGAGGTTCACCGTGCCTCCGGTGACGCTGGAGGCGGGGATCGACATGCAGCCGGAGGTGTTCCACGTGGCCGTGGGCTCCTGGCCCTGGCCGGCTGACGGGCAGGCGAACGTGGTGAGCGATCGACCAGTGAAGGTGCTTCCGGCCGGCAGCGTCCACGGGAACAGGAGCAGCGACGCCTTGCCTCCGGCCTGCACTCCGGAGATGCCCCACGCCGGACGTGCGGTGGTGGCAAGGCCCGCGACGACCTGCACATCCTTGGCGCGGTCGGACACGGCCGTGCGCGTGACCGAACCAGCGATCGTCGCGATCTTCTGCGTCACCTCATAGGCGAGAAATCGTCCGGCATCATCCGCTGTCGGCGTGTAGGTGAACGTCGTCCCGGAGGCACTTGCCGCGGCCACGGACTGCGAACGCACGCTCGTGCAGCCGGCAAGCGAAGCCCCGCGCGTCGAGCACGAGTACCAGGTGAGGGTGCGTCCGTCAGCCAGCTGACCGTCACCGAGGGTGACGGCGCCCTCACTGCCGATGAGGGTGGTTCCGACGAGTGCCTGCAGGGTGGTGTCAGTCCCGAGCCAGGCGTAGGCGCCCGTCGTGGTCGGGTTGCCCTGGCTGGCGGCGGTGAAGGCCACCGTCGGCGCCGGCATGGCGAAGGTTGCTGCGTGCGCGGCGGGTGCGGCGACGAGCTGCGAGCAGGCCAGCACCGCAAGTGCGGTGGTCCCGGAGAGGCCGGCCCAGGTGGCGGTGCGGGTGCGGTTCATGTCGTTTCTCCTTGTCAGGTTCGCCGGGTAGTTCGGCTGGTCCTGACGTTAGGAACGCGCGCTCGGGGGGCCCAGTGATGAGGCCTTTTCGGGGGGCGTACCCCCCGCCGATGGTCAGTCGACCGGCAGAGCGACAGTGAGCCGCGAGCCGCCCTCGGCGCGAGGGGTGAGTTCGACGCGTCCCCGGCTGATGCCAGCGAGCATGGAGGTGCCCAGTCCGGGGGCCCCGCCTTTGGGGCCGGTGCCGTCATCGTCGATCTCGAAGCGCAGCGAGGGCCCCTCGTCCATCGTCACGCGGATCTGCACGGTGGATGCCAGCCCGTGACGGCAGGCATTGGCGACGGCCTCCTCGACGATCCGGCCGGCCGCCATCGCCACCGGGCCGCGCAGGCCCGCGACGGTCGGCGCCAGGTCGGTCTGGAACGTGCACAGCCCCTCCCAGGGGGCGCACATGCGGGCGATCTCCTCAGCCACGCTGCTCGAGGTGTCACCTGACGGATCGGGCAGAGGAGCGTCCAGGATCGCGATGCTGGCCTCGAGGGCCCGTCGGAACTGACCGACATCGCCACTGCGTGAGGCCTGCTCGATCGCCACGGCACACGAGATCAGCCGGGTCTGGACGGTGCCGTGAAGTTCACGGGCGGCGTCCCTGGTGACGCGGGCCATCGTGCGGGCGTTGGCAAGCTGGGTGACCCGGGCACGATCGGTGTCCAGGCGGAATCTCTGCAGTACCTCGTCACGCGCGCCGTTGAGGGAGGCATACGCCGCGGGCAGGAGAGTCGAGACGGCCACGGCGATGGCACCACCCACGGTCTCCGGTCCCCAGGTGAAGGGTCGTGAGGTGAGCCTCGCCACGACATCGAGGTACGCCAGGGCAAAGGCCTCCGTCAGCAGGAATGCCACCGCGAAGACGATCGCGTGAGTATGCGGTGCTCGGCGCATGACTTCATTTGCCAGAGCGAGGACGGCGCCGGCTCCTGCGGCCATGACGAGCGTCGCCAGGATTCCCCCCAGCAGGCCGAAGGCGTAGGTGCCGGCCGGCAGGTAGCCGATGGCCAGGATCGTCATCGTCGGCAGGACGGCGAACTGCTGGTAGAGCACGAGTCGAGTGAGCACTCGCCCCAGTCGCGGCCGCGGGTACCGCCTGCTCGTGGCATCCCAGAGTTGATGGCTGAGCGGCCGGATCGCACCGTCTGCCGTCGAGCGCAGCGACTGCGAGATGTGCCACCAGTCCTCGACGGGCAGGAGGGCCTGGGATTGCGTCGCGAATCCGGCGAGGGCTTCGTCGACGCGACTGCGGGATTCCGCAAGGGCAGGGCCGGCCTCTCGGGCGATAGTCGAGCGCAGCTTCATGGCCGCTTCGGTCTCGCTGATCGTCGCCAACTCCAGATCGACGGCCTGGTCGATGAGCGCCTCGCGCTCGCGGTTGAACCGGTCGCGTGCCTCGAGGACCAGCGCCGAGGTGAGCCCCCACCACAGGCCGATGAGGGTGATGACGATGATCCGGACCGCGGGGCTTTGCGCGCTTGGCTCGATGAGGGCATCGCCACCGACGACGACGACCACGCCGAAGATGAGCCCGACACCCAGATGAAAGGCGATGGCCAGCCACACGGGCACCGGTGTGATGCGCCGATTTCTGAAGAGGGTCGCATTGGCAGCCATCGCATAGGTGCCGACGATGAAGGTGGCCACCAGGCCCAGCAGTGCCCAGCGGCCGATATCCCGGGGCTGGACAGCCTCGGCACCGATCTGACCTCCGGTGAGGCTGAGGATGACGACGTTGAGCACAGTGCCGGCCAGGTAGCTCTGGATCGAGATGGCCCACCGGCCGGAGACGCGCACCTGCCACGGGGGAGCAGGGGATCGTTCAGTCACGGCGCACCTGGCTGGCACCGATGAGCGCGTAGTAGGCCTGCGTGATGAGCACCCGGGCGTTCTGATCGCGGCTGGGTGAGAGGTCGAGCTGCTTGATCAGGCGGGCAATCGCCTTCTCCACGGCGGGTTCGGACAGGTGCCTGCGCCGGGCGATCTCAGCGTTCGCATGACCCTCGGCGACCAGGCGCATGATCTCGACCTGGTTGTCGCTCAGGCGCTTGCCGGCAACAGCGGCCTGAGGGGCCCCTGCGCGTCGTCCACGTGGTGCCGCCATGACCTCGTCGATGGCCTGGCGAAGGACATTGACATCCCCCACGGTTCGCTTGGACAGGTAGATGCCGCCATCGGGGATCTCGCGATTGGCACCGAGCAGTCGCGGATCGGAGTACGACGACAAGATGATGATCGCGATCGCGGGGTGGGCTTTGCGCAGTCCATACGCCAGGTCGATGCCGGTGGGTCCGGGGCCGAGGTCAAGGTCGAGGGTGGCGAGGTCAGGTCGATGGGCGCTGGCCATACGCATGCCATCGGCGGCACTCGCGGCATCGTCCACAGAGTCGAACCCGAGGTCGCCCAGGGTGCGCACCAGTAGAAAGCGCAGGAAGTCGTCGTCATCGACGACAAGTGCGTGCATACCGGTCTCCTCCTGCTCGTCGCCGACGTTAGTCGGGGACAGAGCCGGCAGGCGGGAGCGGAGCCGAAGATGGGGTGCTGGCACCCCGGAGGAGGCCGAATTGTGTGGTGCGCCGCGTAGGACTTGAACCTACAACCCGCTGATTAAGAGTCAGCTGCTCTGCCAGTTGAGCTAGCGGCGCGCGAGGAGGGAATCTACCAAAGCAGGGAGTCGACCGCGGAGGCGACCCGGAGGGAGTCCCGGGCGGGCAGCACCCAGCCGCCCTGGCCCGAGATGGCCGCGCTCATCCCGGCGAACATCAGGGCGTACGCGTCGGTGGCGGGGAACTCCTCGACGTGGTCGCCCACGCGCAGGCGCGCGGGCTTGCGCCAGTTGGCGAAGGCGTCCTCGCCCAGCACCTCCAGACTCCCGTCGGTGCCGGTGAGTCGAAGTCGCTGCTGCGCCGGAGTGGCGAACGAGGCCAGGATCGACGCGCTCGTACCGGGGCCCCAGGAGACCTGCGCGCGGGTGGTGAGGTCGACGGCGTCGTCGTGGGTGCCGTTCATCGCGCGCTCCACCTCGAGCACGTCGAGGGCATCGACCTCGGGCAGGCAGGCGAGCAAGCCGTGCAGGGGGTAGATGCCCACGTCGTAGAGCGCTCCACCGCCGTGCGCGCGGGAGAGCCGGTAGTTCCCGGGGGT
>CAYFLO010000098.1:4837-6264 GCA_964343995.1 uncultured Bifidobacteriaceae bacterium | reverse complement strand
CTCGCGTTCGAGACCGACCTGCTGGAGTACGGCGACATCCTGGCCGGCTCGCACGTGATCGAGGAGCGCACCGACGCGATCATCGAGGGGGTGCGTGCCGAGATGGCGCGCATCGCCGAGCAGGGCGGGGTCGTAGCGGCGGTGGAGTCCGGCTACCTGAAGTCGGCGCTGGTGGCGTCACTGGCCGAGCGCCGGCGCGCCATCGAGTCCGGCGACCAGGTCGTCGTCGGCGTCAATGCCTTCACGAACTCCGAGCCCAGTCCGCTGGAGGCCAGTGACGCGGTCGAGACCGTCGACCCGCACGTGCAGGACGAGGCCGTGGTGGCCCTGGACCTGTGGCGCGCCACCCGTGACGCCGCGGAGGTCGCCGCCGCACTCGACCGGCTCGTCGCCGACGCCCGCACCGACGCCAACCTCATGGAGGCCTCGCTGGCCTGTGCACGCGCCGGTGTCACGACGGGGGAGTGGGCGGCCGCGCTGCGCAGTGTCTTCGGGGAGTTCCGCGCACCCACGGGTGTCACCGGGGCAGCTGCCGTGGGCGTCGGCGAGCGCGCGGGCCTGGACGCCGTGCGCACTGGCGTGCGCGGCACCGGCGAGGAGCTTGGCCATCGCCTGCGCATGCTCGTGGCCAAGCCCGGCCTCGATGGTCACTCCAACGGCGCCGAGCAGGTGGCCGTCGCTGCGCGCGATGCCGGCTTCGAAGTGGTCTACCAGGGCATTCGTCTCACGCCCGCGCAGATCGTCGCGGCCGCGGCGCAGGAGGACGTCGACGTCATCGGCCTGTCGATCCTGTCCGGTGCGCACCTGGATGTCGTGCCCGATGTGCTCACCGGGCTTCGCGAGGCAGGTCTGGGCGACGTGCCCGTCATCGTCGGCGGGATCATCCCGGCCTCCGACGAGGTCGCGCTGCGCGCCCAGGGCGTCGCCGCCGTCTTCACACCCAAGGACTACGACCTGGCTCAGGTGATGGCGCGCGTGCTCGACGTCGTGCGCACCGCCCGCGGCCTGGCCCCCGTCGCTGCATCGTCCGCTGGATAATCTGCCCATCCCCTGATCGAGGAGTCCTGCATGAGCACCCGCCCCCTGCGCTCGCGCCGCTCGAACCTGGCCGTGCCGGGTTCCAGCCCCAAGATGCTGGAGAAGGCCAAGGGTCTGGCCGCCGATCAGGTGTTCCTGGACATCGAGGATGCGGTCGCGCCGATCGCCAAGCCCGAGGCGCGCAAGAACATCGTGGCCGCACTCAACGAGGGCGGCTACGACGGCAAGACCGTCGCCGTGCGCGTCAACGACTGGACCACCCAGTGGACCTACGCCGATGTCATCGAGGTCGTGGGCGGAGCGGGCGCCAACCTCGACTGCATCATGCTGCCGAAGGTGCAGACGGCCGACCAGGTCCTCGCCCTGGACCTGCTGCTGTCGCAGGTCGA
>CAYFLO010000098.1:0-4827 GCA_964343995.1 uncultured Bifidobacteriaceae bacterium | reverse complement strand
CGCAGATCGAGAACGCCAAGGGCTTGATCAACGTCGACGCCATCGCCCAGGCCTCCCCGCGCGTGGAGACGATCATCTTCGGGCCGGCGGACTTCATGGCCAGCATCAACATGAAGTCACTCGTGGTGGGCGAGCAGCCGCCCGGCTACGACGTGGGCGACGCGTACCACTACATCCTCATGCGGATCCTCATGGCGGCCCGCGCCTACGACAAGCAGGCCATCGACGGCCCGTACCTGGCGATCAAGGACCTCGAGGGCTACCGCCGCGTGGCCGGACGCAGCGCCGCGCTGGGCTTCGACGGCAAGTGGGTGCTCCACCCCGACCAGGTGGCCGCGGCCAACGAGGTGTTCTCACCCAAGCAGGAGGATTACGACCACGCCGAGCTGATCCTGGACGCCTACGACTACTACACCTCGGCCGCCGGTGGCGCTCGAGGTGCGGTGATGCTCGGAGACGAGATGATCGACGAGGCCAGCCGCAAGATGGCGCTCGTCGTGGCGGCCAAGGGGCGTGCGGCCGGCATGGCGCGCACCACGTCGTTCGAGAAGCCGGAGGCGTAGCGATGACCACCCACGAGGCCGTGCTCGGCCGCTTCTTCGAGGACTTCGTCGTCGGCGACGTCTACCAGCACCCGTTCGGCCGCACCATCAGCGAGGCCGACTCCACCTGGTTCACCCAGCTCACCTGCAACACCAACCAGAACCACTTCAATGCGCATCTGGCGCAGTCCAACCCGGTGTCGGGCGGACGCATCATCGTCAACTCCGGCCTCACCGTGGCGCTCGTGCTGGGCCTGTCGGTCATCGACATGAGTCAGAACGCGGTGGCCAACCTGGGCTGGACCGACATCAAGCTCACCCACCCGGTCTACATCGGCGACACCATCTACGCGGAGTCGATCTGCCTGGACAAGCGCGAGTCCGGCTCGCGCCCGGAGATGGGCATCATCCGCATGAAGACCCGCGGCCTGAACCAGGACGGCGACGAGATCGTGTCGTGGTTCCGCTCGGTGATGATCCCCAAGCGCACCAGCGGGATCGGGCAGAACTACTTCCCGCAGGCCAAGACCGGGCCGCTCACCTCCGACGACGCCGCGGGCGCGAAGGGTGCGAGCTGACGTGGCGCGCCTGGCACAGACCGAGGGGCTGACCCCCGACCAGCGCGACATCCTGGCTGCCGTCCGGGAGTTCGTCGACGAGCAGATCCTGCCCGTGGCCAACGAGCTCGAGCACGCCGATGAGTACCCGCAGGAGATCGTCGACGGCCTGAAGGAGATGGGTGTCTTCGGGCTGATGATCCCCGAGGAGTACGGCGGCCTGGGGGAGTCGCTGCTCACCTACGCCCTGGTCGTGGAGGAGATCGCCCGCGGCTGGATGAGCGTGTCCGGTGTCATCAACACCCACTTCATCGTGGCCTACATGCTCATGCAGCACGGTACCGACGAGCAGAAGGCGCACTACCTGCCGCGCATGGCCACCGGTGAGGTGCGCGGTGCGTTCTCGATGAGCGAACCCGGCTGCGGCTCGGACGTCTCGGCCATCACCAGCAAGGCCGTGCGCGACGGGGATGACTGGGTTCTCACCGGTCAGAAGATGTGGCTGACCAACGGCGGCTCGTCGACCCTGGTCGCCGTTCTCGTCCTCACTCCCGGCGAGGCGGGCGAGGGTGCGTCGGTCTACAAGAAGATGAGCACCTTCCTGATCGAGAAGCCCAGCGGCTTCGGCGAGGTGCGACCGGGCCTGACCATCCCGGGCAAGATCGACAAGATGGGCTACAAGGGCGTCGACACCACCGAGCTGGTGATGGACGGCCTGCGCCTGAGCAACGACGACCTGCTCGGCGGCCAGACCGGCAAGGGCTTCTACCAGATGATGGACGGGGTCGAGGTCGGCCGCGTCAACGTTGCCGCGCGCGCCTGCGGGCTCGCGCACCGCGCCTTCGAGCTCGGTGTGGAATACGCGCAGCAGCGCGTCACCTTCGGCAAGCCGATCGCCGAGCACCAGGCCGTCGCCTTCCGGCTGGCCGACATGGCCACCAAGGTCGAGGCCGCGCATCAGATGATGGTGATGGCCGCGCGCAAGAAGGACTCCGGCGAGCGCAACGACCTGGAGGCTGGCATGGCGAAGTACCTGGCCAGCGAGTACTGCCGCGAGGTGGTGGAGGACTCCTTCCGCATCCACGGCGGCTACGGCTACTCCAAGGAGTACGAGATCGAGCGCCTGTACCGCGAGGCGCCGATGCTGCTCATCGGCGAGGGCACGGCCGACATCCAGCGCATGATCATCGCCCGTCGCCTCCTTGAGGACTACAAGAGCCGCGGCTGATGCCGACCCGAGTCCCGTGTGTGGGGGCGATCGTGCTCGATGAGCGCGGTCGCCTCCTGCTCATCCGGCGCGGGCAGGAGCCGGCCAAGGGGCTGTGGTCGATCCCCGGTGGGCGACTGCACGAGGGCGAGGATCCGCGCGACGGCTGTCTGCGCGAGTTGCGCGAGGAGGCCGACATCACCGGCACCGTCGTGCGCGAGGTCGGCACGATCGAGCGAGAGGCCCCCACCGGCGACACCTACGTCATCGCTGACTTTCTCGTGGTCCCCGATCCGGGGCAGGAACCGCACGCCGGCGACGACGCCACCGATGCCTGCTGGGCGACACGGGCGGAACTGCTCGCGCTGCCGTGCAGTCCCGGACTGGTGCAGGCCCTCACCGACTGGGCCGTGCTGCCGCGCTAGTGGCTCGTGCGCGCGTGCCCGTCGATCTCCGCGTGCACGCGCAGGGTGGCGCCGTCGCGCTCCCAGCCCCAGCGGTCGGCGATAGCGGCGACCATGGCCAGGCCGCGTCCGGTGGTCGCGTGCGCGGTGGGCGTCAGCACGCGCGGGTCGTCGCCGCCCTGGCTGGCCACGGTGATGCGCACCGACGGGGTGGCGACGGCCGATTCGCCCACGTCGACCGCCAGCGTGATCGGCGGCTGCCCGTGCCGCAGCGCGTTGGACACCAACTCGGAGGCGATGAGCTCCAGGTCGTGCCGGCGCGGATGGCTGGGGTCGGTGCTGTCGAGGGCGTCGGCGACGGCGGCCCGCGCGAGAGCGAGAGCCGACGTGTCGGCGGGCAGGTCCACGAGCACGGGGTGATCATGCCCGCTGGGGGCGCTCTTCACTCCCCTCTAGGGTCGGGCCATGGCACGGGTGCTGGCGGTGGCCAACCAGAAGGGCGGCGTGGGCAAGACCACGACCGTGGTGAGCCTGGCCGCCGCTCTCGTGCAGGCCGGCCAGCGGGTGCTCGTCGTCGACCTCGATGCCCAGGCCTGCGCGACCTTCTGCCTGGGACTGGACCCTGAAGACCTCACCGAGTCGGCCGCCGGGGCGCTGCTGCGCACGGCCGACGGCGCCTCAATCCTTCGCGTGGCCGACGGGATCGACCTGCTCCCGGCCACGCTGGAGCTGTCGGCCGCCGACCACGAGCTGGCCCGACGGCCCGGGCGCGAGCTCGTCGTGCGCGAGCTGCTCGCCGGCGTGCGCGACGCCTACGACTGGATCCTGCTGGACTGCTCGCCGTCGCTGGGCATCCTCACCATCGCCGCGCTCGTCGCCGCCGACGAGGTGCTCATCCCGCTGCAGTGCGAGACGCTGTCGCACCGCGGGGTCGGGCAGCTCATCGAGACCGTGGCCGACGTGCGCGCGTGGGCGAATCCGGATCTGCAGATCGCCGGGCTTCTGCCCACGCTCTATGACGGGCGCACCGCACATGCGCGGGCCGTGCTCGCCGACCTCTCCACGCGCTACGGCGTGCCGGTGCTCGGCCCGATCACCCGGTCGGTGCGGTTCGCCGAGTCACCGGCGGTGGGGCGATCGATCCTGGCGACGGCTCCGCGCTCGCGCGGAGCCAGTGAGTACCGCGCGCTGGCGTCAGCCCTGCTCGGGCGCTGACGAGGCGCCGCTGCCTCCGGCCGACTGACCGCCGCGGGTGCGTCGGCGCTGGCGTCGGGCCTTGGGGGCTGCGGCGGTCATCTCGGCATCGGGCTTGTCGGACGACTTCTTCTTGTCCGAGCCGTGCTTGTCGTCCTTGTGCTTGTCGGACTTGTGCTTGTCGTCCTTGTGCTTGTCCGAGCCGTGCCGCCCGCCGTCACGGGAGCGTCCGCCATCGCGCGAGCGCCCGCCATCGCGACCCTTGTCGTGGCCCTTGTCGTGCGACTTCGGCTTCTTGCCGGTCTCGCCGAGATCCTCGACCTCCTCGGCCGACAGGCCGGCGCGGGTGCGCTGGGCCCGGGGGAGCACGCCCTTGGTGCCGGCGGGGATCCCGAGCCCGGAGTACACGTGGGCGCTGGTGGAGTAGGTCTCGATCGGGTCCTTGAACGGGAGCTTGAGCGCGCGGTCGATCATCTGCCAGCGCGCGATGTCCTCCCAGTCGACGAACGTGACGGCCACACCGGAGGCACCGGCGCGGCCGGTGCGGCCGATGCGGTGCAGGTAGGTCTTCTCGTCGTCGGGGCACTCGTAGTTGACCACGTGGGTGACGTCGTCGACGTCGATGCCGCGGGCGGCCACGTCGGTGGCGACAAGCACGTCGACCTTGCCGGTGCGGAACGCGCGCAGGGCCTGCTCGCGCGCCCCCTGGCCGAGGTCGCCGTGCACGGTGGCGACCGCGAAGCCGCGGTCGGTGAGCTCATCGCACGCCTTCTGGGCGCGGCGCTTGGTCTTGGTGAACACCATGGCCAGCTTGCGTCCGTCGGCCTGGAGCACGCGTGACAGCAACTCGATCTTGTCCATCGGGTGCACGCGCCAGACCATGCTCTTCAGCGCCACGATGCCCGGGCAGATCATCGCCCTGG
>CAYFLO010000097.1:0-6317 GCA_964343995.1 uncultured Bifidobacteriaceae bacterium | reverse complement strand
ACGTGGGTGGCCTCGTGCGCGATGAGCTGGCGGCCGCGATCGCTGCTGAGCGGGCGGTCCGACGCCAGGTGGATGACGCCGCCCTCGGTGAACGCCTCGGAGTTCTGCTCGCGCGTGCGCGCGTCGACCGAGGGGCCCTGACGCACTTCGACGCGGGCCGCCACCGGGCCGGCCTCGGACTCGATGTGCTGGCGCACGTCGGCCGGAAGGTCGACGTGCGTGGTGGTGTCGGGCTGCTCGCGGTCGGAGTGGGTGACGAGCTCAGGGCGCGCGAGGGGAGCGTCGGCCTCGCGACTGCGCAGCAGCGGTGCACTCGTGGCCGGAGTACTGCCGGAGGCAGAGGCGCCGGCGCCAGCAAGCGGACGCGTGGTGGACGTCGACGTGGATGGTGAGGCTGGCGCCGGTGTCGCCACGGCCGGAGCAGCGGGGGTGCGATCAGCGGCGACCTCATGCGGGGCTTCGGACGCACGCGCGAAAGTGGACTGCGGCGTAGACGATGCGGGCGGACGCGCGGGGACCGGAGAAGGCGACGGCGAGTTCGGTGTTGGCGTGCGAGGGACGTCAGTGCGTGCCGGCGTCGACGTTGCCGCGGTCGGCTTCGCCGGGGAGGGCGTCGCAGCAATCGGCGAGGGCGCCGCTGCACTCGGCGTCGATACGGGCGCAGGGGTGGGAGCGTGGCAGGAGCGGACTCCTCGCGCACGCGCAGCTGCGGCGCCTGATTGGCCGGGGTGGAGGGCAGGCTCGACGTCGAACTGCTCGCGGGAGCAACGTCGACATCCGCCGTGGTGTGGCTGCGGCTGCGCCGTGGCTTCAGCGGAGCGGATGCGGATGTGGGGGCGGCCGAGACGGGCACCTGGCCGTCCGACGGTGCACTCACCTGCGGTGTCGAGACGGCGGGAGCGGAGTCGGTTGCCGGTGTGGGCGTAGGAGTCCGCGGTGCGGTTGGCGCGGGCGTCGACGGTGCAGGGCTCGCGGCAGCGGGCGCTGTCGTCGGCGCACTCGCGGTCTCGCCCCGCTCGTCGCGGGCCAGCGGCACCGGCGGGGTGTTGCCGCGGCGGCGCGCGGCCGACGGCGTCGGGGTGATCGGTGCGTCGGCGGACGGATCGGCCGAGCGCATGCCGCCCGCGGGCGTGACGTCGTCGATCTCGGGAACGTCGACGGGTGCGGGAGCAGGAGCAGCAGGCGCAGGTGCCAGCGGCAGTCGCGCGCGCACCTCGCTGCGGCTGGGCATCGACCCGCCGCGCAGCACCGGTGCCGGGGCAGTGACGCGCGGGGCCGGGTTCGGTGACGGTTCGGCTGCCCGTGCTGTGCCGGGCTCGGCATCGGGAGACGACGTGAAGGTCGGCAATTTCAGTCCGGTATCCGTCGCATCGGCCTCGGGTGCGGAAGTGCCGGCCGTGTCGGTCGTGCGCGCGCGCTGACGCACGGCGAGGGCGGGGGAGTCGGGGGCCGCGGGTGCAGCGCGCAGGCCGCTGGTCACCTGGCCGGTGATGCGCGGGTCGACTCCGTGGCGCACGGCCGGCGGCACGACCGCCATGGGGCGGCGCGTGACGAGCACCTTCACGGGCGGCTCGATGACCGTGGGCATCGGACGCACGGCGGACGGCATCGGCGGCAGCACCCACGCATCTCCGCGCAGCGCGACGCCGGCAGCAGGAGAGGAGGAGCGCCCGGCGGTGGGCCGGACATTGAGAGAGGAGGAGTCGGCCATGTCACGACACCCCCGATGCGGCTTCGTTGATGCCCGAGACGATGGTCAGCAGCCGATCGCGGGTGGCGTTCGGCAGGTCGAGCAGGTCATCCAGGGGCCAGTGCAGGTAGTAGGCCAGGAATCCGATCTCCTCCCAGAGGCGATCGGGCCCGACCGTCACGATTCCCCCGGGGCATCACCTGCCAAATCGACGGTGACGGAGCCCTCGCAGTGCGGGCAGGTGATCTGGGTGATCGTCGTGCCCTCGGTGTTGATGCGGCGGTAGAGATCCTGAAGGAACGCCAGGTCGGTGGCCCACAGGCCGCCGATTACCTGGTCGTCCACCTGCGGAAGAGTTCCCAGTCGGGTCACCACTCGCGAGAGCAGCACCAGCGTCATGAACGCCTGGTGCTCGCGCACCTTGGGGTCCAGGAGCGGCATGAGCTCGTCGCGGGCGGTGGCCAGTCGCATCGTGCCCTCGCGATGCACGACGCCGTTCGCATCGACGTACCCACGGGGGAGCACGAAGTCGAATTGCGTCTGCAGCGTTGGGGTCGACACGCCGGGAACCCTTCCGTGAGGTAGTGGACTAGGAGACCGACATCTCGGTGAAGGTCATGGAGATCTTCATCGAGATGGCCGACGCCTCGCCGGCCTTGAGGTCGCCGTACGTGATGCCGGTGACCATGATGTTCTGGAACTCCATGGTCTGGACGACCGAGCCGGTGGTGTCCTTGTAGGACAGCTTGCCGGTCTTGCGGGCGGTCTTGAAGTCGCCGCTGATCCCGGTCATGAGCCACGCGGTGGTGGTCGGATCACCCGTGGCCAGGACCGTCAGCGTGATCGTGCCGACCTGGTTCGGGCCCAGCATCTGAGCCTGGACGTACTTGCCGTCCGGGGTCATCGACTGGGTGTTGATCGTCGTGGTCTTCTTCTCGATGCCGTTGACCTCGACGACGTTGGGGATCGTCTCGCCGTCCACAGAGAAGTCGAACGAAAAGGCGGTAAGCGCGTCACCGCCGGACAGGGATGCCATTGATTGTCTCCTTGGCTTCTAAGTGGTCGGACTACTCGGAGATGGACGTGCCGCCCGAGAACTGGGCGAGCTTGAAGATGACGAACTCGGCCGGCTTCACCGGGGCGACGCCGATCTCGACGACGACCATGCCGGCGTCGATCGACTCAGCGGTGTTGTTCTCGCCGTCGCACTTGACGAAGTAGGCGTCCTTCGGGGTGGCGCCGAAGAGCGCACCCGCACGCCACTCGTTGACGAGGAAGGCCGAGATGGTGCGGCGGATGCGGCCCCACAGGCGCTCGTCGTTGGGCTCGAACACGCACCACTGCGTGCCCTGCAGGATCGACTCCTCCAGGTAGTTGAAGTAGCGGCGCACGTTGATGTAGCGCCACTCAGCATCACTGGAGAGAGTGCGGCCGCCCCAGACGCGGATGCCGCGACCCGGGAACGCCTTGATCGAGTTGACGCCCTCGGGGTTGAGGAGGTCCATCTCGCCGCGGGTGACGTTGTAGGCCAGGCCCACCGCACCCTGCACGACCTCGTTGGCCGGGGCCTTGAAGACACCGCGGGTGTCGTCGTTGCGGCTCCAGATGCCGGCGAGGTGACCCGACGGCGGGAAGTCAATGTTATGGCCGACCGACGGATCGAAGATGCTGATCCACGGCCAGTACAGGACGGCGAACTTGGAGTCGTAGCCGGCCTGGTTGACGCGCCAGTCGGAGACCTGCTGGGCGTTGAGCGCCGCCGGCGGATCCAGGATCGCCATGCGGTTGCCCATGAGCTCGCAGTGGCCGATGAGCGCGGTCTGGATGGCCTTCAGGCCGTCCATGTCGAGCTGGCCGCTCTGCTGCATCGCGGCAACGTCCGGAGCCAGAACCATGGTGATGTCCTCGAACATCTCCAGGGAACCGAAGCCGGTGCGCTGCGCCGGATCGCCGATGACGGTGGCCGGGTTGACGGTGGCCGTGGCCGGGAGGTTCTTGGGGGCCGTCAGCGCCGTGGTGGTGTCCTGCAGGCCGGTGGCCACCACGTCGGCCGAGGCGTCGGTGGCGGTGAGACGGATCAGCTTGGACTTGGTGTTGACCTGGGTGAGGACGTTGTTCTTGCCCTTGGCGTTGCTCACGGCCGGGTAGGTCTCGGCGACGGTGTCACCGTTCTTGACCGCCAGGTCGAAGGTGCCGTCGGGCACGTTGTCGCCCTGGGTCGGCGTGACGACGACCGACAGGTTGGTGTCGGAGGCGTTGATCGCCTGCACCGTGTAGGCCGCGACGCTGGCGTCGGACTTGGCGGTGAGCTGGGCCGAGGGGGCCGTCGCCGCGGAGCCGCCGCCGTCGTAGGGCAGGCGCACGATGTAGGCGCGGCCGCCACCGTTGTTGAAGAAGCCGTAGACCGACTTGGCCATGGCGAAGTCAGAGGTGATGTCGCCGAAGGTGGTCGTGTACTGGGTCCAGTTGGTCACGAGCGTCGGCTCGTTCACGGGGCCCTGATCAGCGAAGCCGACGAAGGCGGCAATGGCCGTGCCGACGCCGCTGATGGGCCGGCTCGCAGCCGGGACCTCCTCGACGTACACGCCAGGCGACAGGTAGGTGGGCATGTGGCTCCCTTTCGAACTCGGTCCCTCGCGGTCGTGTCAGGTCAGACGGTGGATCCGTCACCACGGCTCCGCGTGGGAGCAATCTAGGGGGTCGCTAGGAGTGCTCGCGCCCGGATCTGAAAAACCTTGAATTCCCTTCAGCGATGCGGTAAGGACCGGGAATGGCCCTTCCGAGCCCCGCGCCGACCCTCTAGCCTGCCGATATGCCAGGTCCGGTCGCCGTTTTGGGCACTCCCATGGTCTGCACGTTCGGGCTGGCCCCCAGCGTGCTCATCGTCGAGCCCACCGGGGTCTTCGCCAATGACCTCCCCGTGGCGACGATCTTCGAATTCGCGCCCCTGGTGAACATCCCCCCGTTCGTCCTGTGCGACTCCTTCGCCAACCCCGAGGTGATCGCCCTCACGGCGGCAGCCTTCGGCGTTCCCACCCCTGCCCCCTGTATCCCGGTGGTCATCGCTCCCTGGGAGCCTCCCAGCAACGTCCTCATCGACGGCATGCCGGTCCTCACCGAGGGCTGCTTCACCGAGTGCCTGTGGGGCGGGGTCATCGAGCTCATCGGGCCCTCGCCAGCCCTCAACGTCGAGGCGATCTAGCCCGAGCTCAGTTGCGTCGACCCAGTTCACTCACGGGAGTGCCGGGGTAGGGTCCTGCATTGGATTCGAATTGGCCGACCGAGGGAATCCTCCCCACGAGTCGGTCCTCGAGGGCCGTGGGGAGGTCGCGATGGCCACGGACTACCAGGCGGACGAGTTGCGGGTGCGCGCCCGGGCGGAGACGACCGCCCTGGCCGATGCCCGGGGCGCCCTGGCCCGGCGCCCGCAGGTGCTGATGGAGGCCCGGGAGCGCAACGACTTCCACGACCGCGCGGCCCCGGCGGCCCAGACGGCGGCGGCTCGCGGGTTCCGCGACAACACCGAGGCCCGCGGCGAGGCCCGCGGCAGATTCGATCGAGAGCAGGCCCAGATGAAGGAGTCGGCCGAGGCCTTCGTCACCGCCCGCGACGACGCGGAGGTGACCCTGGGCGATGTGCAGATGATGGGCGAAGAGCTTCAGGAGCAGGGCGAGCAGGCCCAGGTGCAGGCACAGGAGGCTCGTCAGGCGCGCGAACGGGCGGAGGCCCGCGACGACGACGATGACGAGGGCATGGTCGATCGCGCTCGATCCGCCGAGCTGGATGCCCGAGCCGAAGCCAACATTCTGGGTCGCGTGCTCGTGCACCTGAAGGCCGCGGGCGAGAGCCTGCAGGAGGAGCTGGTCATCTCCAAGAGCCCGAATTTCGAAGGCTGGGGGGTGGAGAGCTTCTTCGAGAAGGAGGAGCTGCGCACCGCGATCACCGAGGTGGAGCAGTCGCAGGAGCGCCGCACTCAGGCCGATCAGCGGCGCGGGCGTGAGGTCACCGACAACGCCACGAACACCAAGCAGATCCTGAAGTCCACGGGCAAGGGCGGGCTCATCGGTGCGCTCGTGGGTGGCGGACTGGGGGCCATGGCCGGTGCCATCGCCGGCACGTTCCTGGGCAGTTCGGCGATCGGCGCCGGGATCGGTGCGGGCGCGGGCGCGCTGCTCGGCGGGCTGCTCGGGGCCGGGGGAGGCGCCCTGTTCGGTGCGGTGTCGGCGCGCAAGGATCGGGCGCGCGAGGCGGCCGAGCGTCCCACGGGCACGGGCGCTGAGGAGCGCCGACGGCGCCTTGATTTCACCACGGGCACCACGCCGGAGGGGTCACTCACGACCGGATCGCCGCAGGCATCTGAGTCGAGTTCCCCCGAGGCAGGGCGTCGGGCCTTGGACATGGAAGATCTCGAGCGCGGTTCGTCACCGGAAGCTGCCGGCAGTGACGACCTGCTCGATCGGCTCGACGAGGACCGCGATCGCTGATTGTCTGCCATCGACGTCTCACCGCGACGGTGGCTAGGGTCGAGGCGTGCGCGAACGATTGACCCCGGGGCTGGATGCGCTGGACGTGCCGGTGCACCGTCGCTTCAGCGACCTGGATCCCCTCGGCCACGTCAACAACGTCG
>CAYFLO010000096.1:0-6361 GCA_964343995.1 uncultured Bifidobacteriaceae bacterium | reverse complement strand
GACCCAGCGAGAGCGACTCCACTCGACGAAAGACGTCGGCGCGGATGTCACGCCCCAGCCGCATGGCGGTACGCGCGCTGAAGTACACCGCGATGACGGCCGAGGCGCCCAGGATGATCGAGACCAGCAGCATCACCCCACCCATGCGCAGGATGTAGCCGATATCGCCGGTGACGACACCGTCGTTGATGATGTTGGCATTGAGGCTGGGCAGGAGCAGGTTGGTGACGACCTGCACCAGAAGCAGAACGGCGATGAGCACCAGCACAGCCACGTGCGGCCGCAGGTAGCGACCCAACAGGCTGCCCATGAAGGTGCTCGTGCCTCCTAGGCGAGGTCGACGGAGCGGGCGGAGTGCGCGCCGATCTCAGCGGAGATCGTGTCGAGCACGCCGGCCGGGACGGCCGAGTCGACGGTGAGCACGATGAGCGCGTCACCGGCCTCGCCACGACTCACCTGCATGCCGGCGATGTTGACCCCGGCCTCCCCCAGGTGACGACCCACGATCCCGACCACGCCGGGGCGGTCGCCGTAGCGCAGGAACGCCAGATGCTCGCTCACCGGCACATCAACATCGAAGCCCTGAACCTCGACGAGCTTGGCGGTGTTGCGGGCCCCGGAGACGTTGCCGGCGACGGCCACGGTCGAGCCGTCGGTGAGGGTGAGGGTGACCCGCAGCAGCGAGCGGTGGTCGCCGGCGTCACGGTCGGTGGTGAGGGCGACGTCGACTCCACGCTGCTCGGCGAGCACCGGAGCATTGACGAACGACACCGGGTCGTGGACGAGCATCTGGAAGACGCCCTTGAGGGCGGAGAGCTCGAGCACCCGCACATCGTGATCGGCGATGACGCCCAGGGCAGCGACGTCGACGCGCACGACGGACGATCCGGCCAGGCCGCAGGCGATGGCACCGATCTGCTCAGCCAGCGGCACGAGCGGACGCACGGCCTCGTCGAGAGCGTGCCCCTGCACGTTGACCGCATCGGGCACGAGCTCTCCGGCCAGGGCCAGGCGCACCGACTTGGCGACTGCAATGCCGGCCTTCTCCTGGGCCTCATCCGTCGAGGCCCCCAGGTGCGGGGTGGCCACAACCTGCTCGAGCCCGAACAGCGGGGAGTCGGTGCACGGCTCCTTGGCGTAGACATCCAGGCCCGCCCCGGCCACGCGGCCGTCGACGATGGCGTCGTAGAGCGCCTTCTCGTCGACGATGCCGCCGCGGGCGGCGTTGATGATGCGCACCGTCGGCTTGACCTTGTGCAGCTGCGCGTCGCCGATGAGCCCGACGGTCTCCTTGGTCTTGGGCAGGTGGACGGTGATGAAGTCGGACTCGGCCAGGAGCTCGTCGAGAGTGACCATGCGCACGCCCAGCTGCGCCGCGCGGGCCGGCTGCACGTAGGGGTCGTAGGCGATGAGCTTGACGCCGAAAGCGGACAGGCGCTGGGCCACGAGCACGCCGATGCGGCCCAGACCGACGACGCCGACGACCTTGTCGGCCACCTCGACGCCGTTGTACTTGGAGCGCTTCCACTGACCCTGCGTGAGTGCCGCATTGGCCGGGACGATGTTGCGGGCGCTGGCCAGCAGCAGGCCCACGGCGAGCTCGGCCGCGCTGACGATGTTGGATGTGGGCGCGTTGACGACCATGACACCGGCCTGCGTGGCGGCCTTGATGTCGACGTTGTCCAGTCCCACGCCGGCGCGGGCGATGACCTTCAGCCGCGGGGCGGCGGCGATGGCCTCGGCATCCACCTGGGTGGCCGAGCGCACCAGGATCGCGTCGACATCGGCGATCGCGGGCAGCAGGGCGGCGCGATCGGCACCGTCGCACTCGACGATCTCGAAGTCCGGCCCGAGGGCCTCAACGGTGGCAGGGGACAGTTCTTCGGCGATGAGCACGCGGGCCTTGGTCACCCCGGGAGCCTACCGAAGGGCCTCCTCACGCCTGACCGTCCAGGTGACCGTCATCGTCAGGGGCGCATCAGGCGTGACCACGCGAGGACTCCCGCCCGCGCGCGCGACCAGCCCATCCGGAGGCCCGGTCTGCGGCTCCAGGCACAGGGCTTCCTGCGGTCGGTCGTAGACGACGAACCACTGCGCATCCGAGGCGATGTCGATGCTCAGTGCGCCGGGCCAGCGCAGTTCCATGCGTCCGTCCGGCACCCGGAGGGCATCGTCGAATGGCCCGTCCGCGGGATCGAAGGCGAGCTCACGTCCGGTGGGCAGCGCGTCGGAGCCACGCTCCAGTCGCGCGTGCACCCGCGCGTGCCAGGTCGCCGGGCCTCCCACCGGCAGCTGCCGGCGGAACCACGGGTGCCAACCGACCACGGCCGGAAACTCCCTGCCGTCGGAGTTCACCGCGATGGTGGTGGTGACCCGCTCCGCCTCCACCCGCCAGCCCACGTCCACGCGCATCGGCCACGGCCACTCCGGATGGGTGTCGAACGACAGGTCCAGTGCTGCGCCGGTCGAGGTTGAGTCATTCCGTATGACCCGACCCTCACGCGCGAGCACGGTGCCGTGCATCGCCCATCCGTCGTAGGTAATGGGGAGGTCACGGAACCCATCCCAGGTGGGGACACCGTTTCCGCGCAGGCGACCCGCCCAGGGCGCCATCGGGTACATGCCCTGCTCGACGGGATGGTCGCCGTACCGCGCCAGGAGTTCGACGTCGTCGACCTGCCACGACGTGGCTCGTCCCCCGAGCCCTGGGTCGACGACGAGCACCATCCGCCCGGCCTCCAGGCGGATCTGTCGGTCAGGAGGCGACGGCACGCGGTGACCGATCGACGACGTCGACCGGGTCGGACAGCAGTCCCTCGAAGGCGACCTCCGCGGCACCGAGCAGGGTGCTGTCACCGCCCAGTCCGGGGGCCGTCACCCACACCTGCGATCGCGTCGCCGGCATGGCGCGGTGGATGTGCCCCTGCACGGCCTCCTGCACCTGCGGGTACAGGTGGCGCAGGTGACCGCCCAGCACGATCACCTCCGGGTCCAGGATGTTGACGAGGTTGCCCAGCCCGATCCCGAGCCACTCCCCCGTCTCCTCCACTGCCGATCGTGCAGTCGGGTCGCCCTGCCGGGCCGACGCGACGATCTCCGCCACGTCCACCGCCTCGGTTGCGTCGTCCGGTCGTCCGGCGCGCATGCCGATGGCATCACGCCCCACCACGGTCTCCCAGCATCCGCGCGCACCGCATCGGCAGACACTCCCGCGCGGGTCGATGACCATGTGCCCCACCTCACCGCCGAGTCCGCCCGCGCCGATGAGCGGACGACCGTCGACGATGACACCACCGCCGATGCCAACGTCGGCCGTGACATAGATGAGATTGCGGCAGTCGACCCCGCAGCCGCGCACGTGCTCGGCCACCGCACCCAGATCGGCATCGTTGCCGACGGCGATCGGGGGTGCGCCGCCGAGCCGGTCCACCAGGCTCTCGTGAAGAAGTTCGGCGAGGGGAACGTGCGACCAGCCCAGGTTGGGTGCGCTGCGCACGGCACCGGAGGGATGGTCGACCGTGCCGGGAACCCCGACGCCCACCCCCACCCACGCCGCGCCGCTGGGTGCCTGTGACAGCAGGTCGGACACCAGCTCCACCAAACTCTGGACTGCGGCACGCGGGTCGTACCCACGCGTGTGCTGCTGCTCCGTGCGGGCAAGTACCTCTCCACCCAGCCCCACCAGTGCGGCCACCGTGCAGTCGACACGAAGGTCCAGAGCGACGACGACCGCGGACGACGGATCGGGCATGACCCGCAGCGACGGGCGACCCACCTGACCTGGTTGGCCCGCATGCTCCACCACCAGGCCGGCATCGGCGAGCTCGGTGACAGCCGAGCCGATCGTGCTGCGATTCAGACCGGTGAACGCCACGAGCTCGGACCGGGTGGCCGCCCCGGTGGCGTGCAGACGCTGCAGCAGGCGTGCGCGGTTGAGCCGCTTCAGGTCGTCCTGAGTCGCAGCGGTCTGCTGGGCCATCGTCGCCTCCCCCTGCCCGCTACGTGCGACGCGACCGCTTACGCGAGACGGCGTCGACGCTCGCGGCCACGAGTAGGACCAGGCCGGTGACGACGAACTGGATGCCGGACTGCTGCGTGATGAGCGGCAGGCCGTTGGCGATGACGGCGATGACCAGACCGCCGATGACCGCGTCCATGACCCGACCTCGGCCGCCGAACAGGGAGGTGCCGCCGATGACCGCCGCACCGACGGCGAACAGAAGCGTCTGGGCACCGCCTGTGGTGGGCGACACGGAGTTATCGCGCGAGGCGATGAGAACGCCGGCGATCGCGGCCAGGGTCGAACCGATCATGAAGCAGGCGATCTTGATTCCCTTGACGCTGATACCTGCGCGCCGCGAGGCCTCGGCATTGCCGCCCACCGCGTACACGTGCCGACCGAAGGCCGTGCGCGAAAGCACGAAGGTGAGGATGACCACGAGGACGACGACCACCAGGACTGCCCACGGAACGCCCTTGAGCACCGGGATGCAGCCCACCGGCGGTGTGCCGTCAGGCGGGCACGACACCTTGCCCGGGCGCACGATCTGCCGTTCTTGACTGAGCAGCCACACCAGGACAAAACCGATGACAGCCACGACGATGCCCTTGGCCAGCCACACCCCGCGCGAGGTGGCCGGAAGCCCGGACCGCCGGCGCCGGGCGATCGCACGCCACGTCACGGCGAAGAAGCCCAGCGACAGCACGGCCCATAGGACCCAGCCCAGGACGATCGGCATGTTCTTGTTCATGATCGCCAGCAGAACCTCGCTGGTGACCGGGATCGTGCCGCCCTCGCCAATGACCAGGAGCATGACGCCCTGGAGGGCCAGGAACATGGCCAGCGTGACGACGAAGGACGGGATCCCCAGCCGCGCCACAAGCACGCCGATGATGAGACCGATGAGGGTGCCGGTGAGCAAGCCCACCACCAGCGACAACTCCCACGGCCAGCCCCAGGAATTCCCCGTGACCGCCAGGATGGCTGCTGCGGTGCCGGCCGTGAAACCTGCCGACAGGTCGATCTCACCGAGCAGGAGCACGAAGACCAGGCCCATTGCCAGGACGATGATCGGCGTCGCCTGGTTGAGCAGGTTGGCGAAGTTCAGGATCGAGAAGAAGATGTCCGGCTTGAGGGCCGTGAACAGCAGGAACAGGACGATGAGCCCGAGCACGGCGGGCAGCGAGCCCACGTCGCCCCCGCGCACGCGCTGGAAGTAGTCGCGCATCGCCTGACCGACGGAACCCTGGTCACCCGCCGCCTCAACATCGACATCGGTCACCTGATCGGGGGCGCTCATGCCACACCTCCTGCCGAGGCGACCTCAGGCTTCAGGCCGAGATCACCGGACCGTCCGGTGGTGATGAGCTCGACGATGGTGGAGTGGGTGACAGCCGAGACCGGCACCTGCGCAGCCATGTGGCCCAGGTACAGGCAGGCGATGTTGTCGGCGACCTGCAGGACGTCGTTCATGTTGTGGGAGATGAGGACGACGCCGAGCCCATTGTCGGCGAGGCGGCGCACGAGCTGGAGAACCTGCTGCGTCTGGGCCACACCCAGGGCCGCGGTCGGCTCGTCGAGGATCACCATGCGGGAGTTCCACAGCACGGCTCGCGCGATCGCCACGGTCTGTCGCTGGCCGCCGGACAGGCTGGACACCTGCTGCCGCACCGACTTCAGGGTGCGCACCGACAGACCGCTGAGGGTCTCGCGTGCCCGCTTCTCCATCGTGATCTCGTCGAGGACGAGCCCGCTCTTCTCCTCGCGGCCCAGGAACATGTTGTGGACGACGTCGAGGTTGTCGCACAGGGCGAGGTCCTGGTAGACCACCTCGATTCCCAGCGCATTGGCCTGCTTGGGGTCGGTGACGTGGGCGGGCTTGCCGTCGAAGAGGTACTCCCCGGAGTCGAAGGAGTAGATCCCGGCCACACCCTTGATCAGGGTGCTCTTGCCGGCACCGTTGTCGCCGACGAGGGCGGTGACCTTGCCGGCCCAGACGGACATGTCGACGTCGCGCAGCACGTGCACGGCACCGAAACTCTTGTTGATTCCGCGCAACTGCAGCAGCGGGGTGTCGGAAGCGCTCATGGGCTCACTCTCTCGCAGGCCGGCCCGTGCAGGTGGAGGATTCGCCGGTCTGACCGGGCCACGAATCGTGAGTGGGGGCGGGCACGTGGCCCGCCCCCACCGTCACGCATGACCCGGAGGACCGGGTGTGACGACTGCTACTTGACGCCGAACTTCTCGCAGGCGGCCTTGAGCTTGTCGTCGGTGCAGATCTTGTCCGCGGTCGTGTAGCCGTCAGCGATGACGTCCTGCACGTTGGCCGCGAAGATCTGCTGGGGCACCAGGAGCACCGAC